>NZ_JBLQTA010000005.1:0-274938 GCF_048159625.1 Ciceribacter azotifigens
CACCACCTCCAATTTTTTCAAAGAAATTTCCAACTCTCTGAAAAACAACACTCTTTTCCATTTTTACAACACCACACCGCAAAATCCAAACCCAACACCCCACCAACCATAACCACCACACCCAACGCCAATAGAGCCAACATTTCCATTCCCAGCAAATGAGAGAGGTCTTAGCAGTCCGTTCTCAGGGTGAAATACCCGCGCGGGGCAGCACCGGAGCATCACCGGACGCCCTTCGCTGAAGGACGGCAGGCGTATTTGCCCCGAGAAGTTCACAATCAAATGCTCTGAAACGAGCTGGAAAATAGATTCGGCCGGACGCGCGACGACCCGTCATTTGACGAAGGCCTGCCAATTGTGCAGATTTCGCGGCCAGATACCCAGGAACGGAGCGTGCTCTTGAACAGACGGAGGCGGGCGGCATGATGACGGACCGCAACATGGTGCGGTCTCTCGGCACCGAGCCGCCGATCCTTGCCGACGGCCGCCGTGCGCCGGACCGGCGGGAGATTTCCCTGCGCTGGCTGACCGGCACCTTTCTGACGGGAATTACCTCATGTGTACTGATGGGCGTGGCATTGTTTGCCGCGCTTGACGGTCGTCAGCAACTCGCCATTCCGGCGGAGGCCTATGCAGTTGCCGGGCCTGACCAGGACAGCTCACAGGAGACCGCCAAGCGCGGAGAACGGCTCATCGGTCCGAACATCGCCGCGAGGCCTTCGGACAAGGCGATCCTCGAAGTGCCGACGGTCATTCACGAGGGCGAGACCGAAGTCGTGCGCCGCCAGCCTTTCATGCACGTGAAGATGAGTCTCGCAGCCAATTATGCGGTTCAGGACGAATATCCGAGATTCGATCCGCTGGCGATCTTCGCAGACGACGACAAAAACACGGCGCCGAGAACCGGCAGCCTTTACGGTTCCGACGTCGAATCCCAGGTGAGCCTCCGAACCATCGCCTTTCCTGTCACCGGCGATACTCATCCCTATGCCAGCGGGATGTCGTTCGACGAGGTGGAGGAGGCGGTCCGCACCAACGGCTCGGTTCTGACCGACGGCAACACACAGATCGCCGCGCTGTCTTACATCGATCCGCAGCGCTTCGCAGACGACAGCGAGGTCGATCTGACCGCCGGGCTGGCCGCCCGCGTCATCGAACAGAACATGTCGGTATCGGCACCCGAGCCCCTTACACCGCAAACGCCAGAATATGCCGACGACATCATCCCGGTCCGCCGTGCCCAGCCGGTGGACGCCGCCATGATGGGCTCGGGCTATCCCCGGGCGGAAGCCGAAGATGTCGCCCGCTATCTCGCTCCGCAGATCGGCGCCGACGGGCTGACCGAAGGCGACGTACTCAGGATCGGCCTTATACAGCGAGGCGAGGAGGCACGGATCGTCCGCGTCAGCCTCTACCGGCACGCAACGCATGTCGTCACCCTTGCGCTGAACGACGCCGGTCGTCTGGTGGTTGGCAGCGAGCCACCCCTCCTCGATGCCATCGCATCGGCGTTCGACGACCGCCCCATGCCGATCCCAGCCGGTCGTGATCTGCCGCGCGTATACGACGGCATCTACCGCGCTGCTATCTCCTACGGCATGAACAAGCAGATGACGGCGCAGATCATCCGGCTCCTTGCCAGTAACGTCGATTTTCAGGCGCAGTTGAAGCCGACGGACATGCTGGAGGCCTTCTTCTCGGTTTCGGACGAAGATGGTCAGGCAACCGATGAGTCGGAGCTTCTCTACGTCAGTGCGCGCTTCGGCGACACCCTGACGACCTTCTACCGCTTCCAGGATCCGGCGGACAGCTCGATCGATTACTTCGATGCCGAGGGCAAGAGCATTCGCCAGTTCCTGCTCCGGAATCCCGTGCCGAATGGCCGCTTCACCTCCGGCTTCGGCATGCGACGCCATCCGATTCTCGGATACTCGAAGATGCACACCGGGGCCGACTGGGCAGCCCCCCGCGGCACCCCCATCATCGCGTCGGGCAACGGCGTCGTAGAGAAGGCCGGCTGGGATTCCGGCGGCTACGGCAACCAGACCCTCATCCGGCATGCCAACGGATACATTACCTCCTACAATCACCAGAGTGCGATCGCCAAGGACGTAAAGCCGGGCGCAAAGGTTCGGCAGGGGCAGGTGATCGGATGGGTCGGCAACACCGGGCTTTCGACGGGCGCCCACCTGCACTACGAACTGGTCGTCAACGGCACCAAGGTCGACCCGTTGAAGGTTCGCCTTCCCGGCGGGAAATCGCTCACGGGAGAGGCACTCGCAAAATTCGAAGTCGAGCGCCAGCGCATCGATGCGCTGCTCGGCAACGTCGAGCGGCAGAAACAGCTGGCGGCCCGCTGAGAACAGAAGAAGGCCGAGTTACTCGAAGAACGAAGAAAAATGGCGGCTCACAGGCCGCCATTTCGTTGTCTCGGATTCGTTCACCGCTTACGCTGCCTCGTCGGCGACCTGCCGGACGTTGAACAGGAGGCGATCCGATCCCGCGGCAATCGCAACGTTCGATTTGTCCGGAATTCGGCCTGAGAGAATCTGCTCCGCCAGCGGATCCTGTACGTATTTCTGGATGACCCGCTTCAGCGGCCGGGCTCCGTAAACCGGGTCGTACCCCTTGTCCGCGAGCCAATTGCGGGCATCCTCGCCGAGATCGACGGTGATCTTGCGCTCGGCGAGCAGTGCCAGGAGCCGCTTCATCTGGATATCGACGATTGCGCCCATTTCCGTCCGCTGCAGGCGGTGGAAAAGGATGATTTCGTCGACGCGGTTGAGGAATTCCGGCCGGAACGATGCCTTCACCACATCCATCACCTGGTCGCGAACCTGGTCCGTATCCGAGCCTTCCGGCAGGTTTGTCAGATACTCCGCACCGAGGTTCGACGTCATGATGATGATCGTGTTCTTGAAGTCCACGGTCCGGCCCTGGCCGTCGGTCAGGCGGCCGTCGTCGAGAACCTGCAGCAGTACGTTGAACACATCCGGATGCGCCTTCTCGATCTCGTCGAAGAGCACGACCTGATATGGCCTGCGCCGCACGGACTCCGTCAGGGCACCACCCTCCTCGTATCCGACGTAGCCGGGAGGCGCGCCGATGAGGCGGGCGACCGAATGCTTTTCCATGTATTCCGACATGTCGATACGCACGAGCGCGGTTTCGTCATCGAAAAGAAACCGGGCAAGCGATTTGGTGAGCTCCGTCTTGCCCACACCCGTCGGGCCGAGGAAGATGAAGGAGCCGATCGGGCGGTTCGGGTCCTGCAGGCCGGCCCGCGACCTGCGGACGGCCCGAGAGACCGCCTGTACCGCATCGCCCTGGCCGACGACCCACTTGGCGAGTTCGTCCTCCATGCGAAGCAGTTTGTCCCGTTCGCCTTCCAGCATCTTGTCGACCGGAATCCCGGTCCAGCGCGAAACGACATGAGCGATGTTGTCGGCCGTCACGACCTCCTGAACCATGCTCTCGCGGGCGCTGCCGTCCTGCGTCTCGGCCTCGGTGAGATCCTTCTCCAGC
Source organism: Ciceribacter azotifigens (assembly GCF_048159625.1). NCBI lineage: Bacteria > Pseudomonadati > Pseudomonadota > Alphaproteobacteria > Hyphomicrobiales > Rhizobiaceae > Ciceribacter > Ciceribacter azotifigens. The sequence goes on from NZ_JBLQTA010000005.1 coordinate 3,526, forward strand.
TTCGGGATGACCCCGTAGGCCAGCTCGCCGGCCCGCTGGAACTCGCCCTTGCGCTGGGCAGTCGCAAGTTCGTTGCGCGCCTCGTCGAGCTGCCGCTTGAGGTCCGCCGCAAGACCGAGCTTGCTTTTTTCGGCCTGCCAGCGGGCGGTCAGCGCATCCGACTGCTCCTCAAGGGAAGCCAGTTCGCTCTCCAGCTTCTTCAAGCGATCGGCCGAAGAGGTATCGGTTTCCTTCTTCAACGCCTCGCGTTCGATCTTCAGCTGGATGATCCGGCGATCGAGTTCGTCCAGTTCCTCCGGCTTGGAGTCGACCTGCATCCGGAGCCGCGAAGCGGCCTCGTCCATGAGGTCGATCGCCTTGTCCGGCAGGAAGCGGTCGGTGATATAACGGTTCGACAAGGTTGCCGCCGCGACGATCGCGGAGTCGGAAATGCGCACCTTGTGATGTTGTTCGTACTTTTCCTTCAGCCCGCGCAGGATCGAGATTGTGTCCTCGACGGTCGGCTCGTCGACCATGACCGGCTGGAAACGACGGGCAAGCGCCGCATCCTTTTCGACATGCTTGCGGTATTCGTCGAGCGTGGTCGCGCCGACGCAGTGCAGTTCACCGCGGGCAAGAGCCGGCTTCAGAAGGTTCGAGGCGTCCATCGCCCCGTCGGCCTTGCCGGCGCCGACCAACGTATGCATCTCGTCGATGAAGAGGATGATTTCCCCACTCTCCGCCTGCACTTCGTTCAATACCGCCTTCAGGCGTTCTTCGAACTCGCCGCGGTATTTCGCGCCGGCGATGAGAGCGCCCATGTCGAGCGCCATCAGCCGCTTGTCCTTGAGACTCTCCGGAACGTCACCGTTGATGATGCGCAGCGCCAGACCCTCGGCGATCGCAGTCTTGCCGACACCCGGTTCGCCGATCAGGACCGGATTGTTCTTCGTCCGGCGAGAGAGCACCTGAATAGTGCGGCGGATCTCGTCATCGCGTCCGATGACGGGATCGAGCTTGCCGTCCCGTGCTTCGGCCGTGAGATCGCGGGCATACTTCTTGAGGGCATCGAATCCCTGTTCGGCGCTCGCCGTGTCGGCGGTGCGGCCCTTGCGGATATCGTTTATGACCTGGTTGAGCGTCGCAGCGGTGACGCCGGCCTTCTTCAGGCTCGCAGAGGTCGACGCAGACGGTTCGATTGCGAGCGCCAGCAGCAAGCGCTCGACGGTGACGAAACTGTCACCGGCCTTCTTTGCCGCTTCTTCGGCAGTCGAAAACACCTTGGCGAGGGGTTGCGAAAGATAGACCTGGCCGCCACCGCCGGAAACCTTCGGAAGCTTGGAAAGGGCCACGTCATTGGCAAGCCGCGCTTCCTTCGGATCGCCGCCAGCGCGCGTGATGAGCGACGCCGCCATGCCCTGATCATCGTCCAGAAGGACCTTGAGGACGTGTTCAGCCGCAAATTGCTGATGACCTTCCGACAGTGCGTAGGTCTGCGCCGACTGCAGGAAGCCGCGAACGCGCTCGGAATATTTCTCGATATTCATCGCCTATCTCCACGAGCTGCACTGCCCGCAACGGCACAATGCAGCGGTTAAGGATCGGGCCCCCTCAACAGGCGAACCCGCGGGCGTCTGCGCCCTTGTGATCGTGATATGGGGAGAGAATTTCGGCGTTTAAAGAGGAACTTAAACGAAAAACTCCGGCATATGGCCGGAGTTCCTCGATCCTTTACTTCGCGACAGCGGAGGTCGCCTATTCGGAAGCAGCCGCAGCCAGTTCCGGCTTTTCCGAACTCGACTCGGCGCCGGCCGATCCTGCGTCACCGGCATCCTCGCCTTGCGCACCAGGACCACCGCCGCGACGTTGCCGGCGCGGGCGCGAGCCTGAATTGCGACGACGAGACTGCCTTTGCTCGCCGCCCTCCTCCGCCGCCTCTTCGGCAGCGGCGACCTCTACCGGCGTCCCCTCGATGACGGGTTGCGGGCCGCTGCCAGCGATCTCAGCGGGGCGCGGCGCCTCAGCGGGGCGCGGCGCCGGCGGCGCGACCTGAACCACGGTCGGCTCGTCGAGAATGTCCATGTCGTCGACGTCGCGATCGGCGTAGTCGCCACGGTCGTCGCGCTGGAAACGTTCCTGCATCTGTGCCTGAGCGGCTGCAATGATACGGTTATAGTGCTCGGCGTGCTGCAGATAATTCTCCGCCATGACACGGTCACCGGAACTCTGGGCATCACGAGCAAGCGCGGCATACTTCTCGGCGATATGCTGGGCAGTACCACGAATCTTCACATCGGGACCGGAGCTGTCATAAGTTCGCGTCAGCGGATTGACGCCCTTGCGGTTGAAGTTGCCGCCACCGCCGTTGCCGCCACGTCCGCGACCACGCTTGTTCTGCTGTCCTGGCCTCATCGATTATTCACCTGAATTCTCTAGATTGCTGATAGATTGGCTACGCTGCCGCATCTGGTTAGACCGGATCAAAGCTCCGCGTGCCGCGGGCATGGTGCGCCATTGCTTCATCTGCCGCTGGTGAAAGCCAAATTAACTGATCACGCAACGGGAATGCTCGCTTCGCGAAACTCCAAAGGAGCCGAAATCGAAGCCGCCCCAGACCCGAACGAATCTCTGTTCATTCCCCGCTGCCCGCTGCGTGCCCGCAACCTAGCCCGCTTCCTCTGGAAAACCAAGCGTTTTCTTCGCAAGCGGGAAACAACTTAGCACTTGCAGCAATTTCGCGTCGTGAACAGAAGAACCCGGTCGTTGCCGCCATGGTCGCGACGCGCCTCGAGCAGGGAAAAACCTGCTGCTTCGAAGAGCGCGGTCACGCTGTCCTTCTGGTCATAGCCAATCTCGACGGCCACCAATCCGCGCGGTTCAAGGAAGGCACCAGCTCCCGCAGCAAGCGCGCGATACGCGTCGAGCCCATCCTCGCCTCCATCAAGCGCCGCCAACGGATCGTAGTCCCGGACCTCCGGGTCCAGCTCTGCGACCACGCCTGTCGGAATATAGGGAGGATTTGACACGATGATGTCGAACCTTCCATCGATGCAGGCGAACCATGCGCTCCGCACGGTTTCAAACCGCTCGGCGACACCGTTGATGTAGGCATTGCTTTCCGCCGTTGAAAGTGCCTCTTCGGAAATATCGCTTCCGACAGCGCGAGCCTGCGGGCATTCCTTGAGCAGGGCGAGCGCGATCGCGCCCGTTCCGACACCGAGATCGAGTAGCCGCGCACTGCCCTTTTCGGCAATCGTCCGCTTCAAGTGCGGCAAGACGCTGTCGACCAGAATTTCGGTATCCGGTCGCGGCTCGAGCGTTGCGGGAGAAAGCCGCAAATCCAGTCCGTAAAACGCCCGATGCCCCAGAATCCGGTGAACGGGCTCGTGCTTGCAGCGGCGCACAACGGCTGCGCGCACCCGCTCTGCCTCCTCGCGGCAAACGGCAATATCACCCCGCATCACGACGTCGGAAAGCGACAAACCGAGAATACCGGCAACGAGAACACGCGCATCAGTCGCGGGATCGGCGAGGTTCGCCTCGGTAAAACACCGCCTTGCTTCGGCAATCAGCGCACTCGCCGTGTCGCGATCCCTGCTCACAACTGCTCGCCGAGCTGCGCAAGCTGGCCGGCCTGATAGTCGGAGATCAACGCATCGACGATCTCGTCGATGTCTCCCTCCATCATCCGATCCAGCTTGTAGAGGGTGAGGTTGATGCGGTGATCGGTGACCCGGCCCTGGGGAAAATTGTAGGTACGAATACGCTCGGACCGGTCACCAGACCCCACCTGGCTCCTGCGGTCCGCCGAACGCTCGCTCTCACTCCGCTGACGCTCCATATCATAGAGCCTGGAACGCAGGACCTGCATCGCCTTCGCGCGGTTCTGGTGCTGCGACTTCTCCGAGCTCGTGACCACCAGTCCTGTCGGCAGGTGCGTTATACGAACCGCCGAGTCGGTTGTATTGACGTGCTGCCCTCCGGCTCCGGACGAGCGCATCGTGTCGATCCGGATGTCCTCCGGCCGGATCTCCACGTCGATTTCCTCGGCCTCCGGCAACACCGCAACAGTTGCCGCGGACGTATGAATGCGGCCGCTCGCCTCCGTTTCAGGAACGCGCTGCACGCGGTGTACGCCGGATTCGAATTTGAGTTTGGAGAATGCGCCGCGACCGGTGATCGAAGCAATGATTTCCTTGTAGCCGCCCGCCTCGCCTTCGCTGGCCGACAGGACCTCAACCTTCCAACCCTTCGAACTGGCAAAGCGTTCATACATCCGAAAAAGGTCACCAGCAAAAAGCGCCGCCTCCGAACCGCCGGTGCCGGCTCGAATCTCGAGAATGGCGCTCTTTTCGTCCGCTGCATCCTTCGGCAGCAGGAGAATTTGGATATCCGTCTCGAGCGCTGCGATGCGCTCCTCGACCTCGGGCAGTTCGATCTCCGCAAGGTCGCGCATCTCGCGATCGGTCGATTTGTCCGCCAGCATCGATCGCAGGCCGGCGAGTTCGGCGAGCGCCGCTTCATATTCGCGGATCTTGCGGACGACAGGCTGCAACTCGGCATATTCCGAGGCAAGCTTGACGTAGACGTCCGCCGATGGCCCGGCCGACATGCGAGCCTCGATCTCACCGAATCGGCGTTCGAGCTCACGCATCTTATCGACAGGTAGCTTTGCCACTCTCTACTCCAGGCAGATCATTCAAAGGGGAATGTTGTTGTCTTCCGCGAATCCGGTGAGGACATCGCGTACAGGCAGATGCGTGCGATGGTCATCGAGGGCCGCGTCGAGCAGCTTGCTCAGACGGTCGACATCCAGCGCCAGGAGCATCGCCTTTATCGGGCCGATCGATGTTGCCGACATCGAGATCGACCGAAAGCCGAGCCCGAGCAGGGCCATCGCGCTGAGCGGTTTACCCGCCATCTCGCCACACAGTGTCAGCGGCGTTCCGGCCTTATCCGCAGCGCGGACAATGTCGCGAAGAATGCGCAGGAACGGTCGGCCGAGCACGTCGAAGCGGTCCGCCACCCGGGCGTTGCCGCGGTCGACAGCCATCGAAAACTGGAAGAGGTCGTTTGAGCCGACCGAGACGAAGTCCACCTCCTCCATCAGCTCTTCCAGTTGCCACAGCAGCGCAGGAACCTCCAGCATCACGCCGAACTGCAGGCGCTTCGGCAGCTGGTGTCCGAACTTGGAGAGGTGCTGGACCTCCTTCTGCATCAGCTCACGCACTGCGCGAATTTCGGAGACCTCGGTCACCATCGGCAGCATCATCTTCAGCTCGGCGCCGGCGGATGCTTTCAGGAGCGCCCTGAGCTGGGTGCGCAACAGCCCGGGCCGGTCGAGCGAGAGGCGTATCGCGCGCCAGCCGAGGGCCGGATTCTCTTCCTCCTGCGAGCGAAAATAGGGAACGACCTTGTCGCCGCCGATGTCCAACGTACGGAAAGTCACCGGTCGTCCGTCGGCCTGGCGCAGGACACTGCGGTAGAAACTCTCCTGTTCTTCCGCCTTCGGCATCGTGGACGAAATCATGAACTGCAGTTCGGTACGGAACAATCCGATCCCTTCTGCACCCGAAGCCGTCAGTTGCGGCAGATCGACGAGAAGACCGGCATTCATCTGGAGGAGGATACGCTTGCCATCCTTCGTCAGGGGGTCCACGTCGCGCAGCGCCCGGAACTGCTCCTGCCGACGCGCGCGCAACCTCACCTTCTCCTCATATGCCTTCTGCAGATCTGCCATCGGCCGGACGTGGATCTTGCCGTCGTCGCCGTCGATGATGACCGGATCGCCGTTCTCCGCGAGCGCCACCGCGCCCGCCGCCTGGCCGACGACCGGAATGCCCATCGCGCGCGCGACGATCACCACGTGGCTCGTCACGGCCCCCTCCTCAAGAACCAGGCCGCGAATATGGCTGCGTGGATAGTCGAGCAGCTCCGCAGCACCCATGGCGCGCGCGAGAATGATGGCGTCGGCCGGAAAACCTTCCGATGCGCTTCGCGAGGAAAAACCAGTCAGCTGACGCAGCAGACGGTTGGCCAGATCGTCGAAGTCGTGCATCCGCTCCCGAAGATAGGGATCCGTCAGGCGGATCATGCGCGCCTTGGTGTCGCTCTGCACTTTTTCGACCGCCGCCTCCGCGGTCAGGCCGTTGTGGATCGCCTCTTCCATGCGGCGGACCCAGCCCTGATCGTGAGCGAACATGCGGTAAGTCTCGAGCACTTCGCGGTGCTCGCCTTCCATCGCGACCTCGCGTCGTGACAACATGTCGTCGATCGAAATGCGCAAAGAACCGAGCGCGTCGGCGAGCCGTCGGATTTCCTTCTCGCTGTCTTCGTTGAGGAGATTGGTCACCACGATGCGCGGCTCATGCAGCACGACATAACCGAGTCCGATCCCCTCGCCGTAGCTGTCGCCCTCGATGGTGACTGCCCGCGTCAGGTCGAGTTCAAGACCCGGCCTGGTGATCTTCTTCAGTTCGCCCGTGGCGATCATCTCGGCCAGCACCATGGCTGTCGTTTCGAGCGCCTCAAGTTCATCCTCCCGGTAGCTCCGTTGCGCCTTGTTCTGAACCACGAGAACGCCAAGACTGCGGCCGGCCCTCAGAATCGGCACACCGAGGAAGGAATGATAGATTTCTTCCCCCGTCTCAGGGAGGTAGCGGAATGCCGGGTGGGCCTGAGCATCGGAAAGATTGAGCGACTGCGCGCTGGCTGCAATGGTCCCAACAAGCCCCTGCCCCATTTTCAGCTGGGCGAGATGCACCGCGTCCTTGTTCAGGCCTTCGGTCGCGTAGAGTTCGAGAACACCGTCCGAGCGCAGGACGTAGACCGAGCACACTTCCGCGACCATATTGCTCGCGATCTGACGAACAATCCGGTCGAGGCGCTCCTGTGGCTCAAGCGGCTCCGCCATCAGTTCGCGGAGCCGTTTGAGAAGAACGCGTGGACCGGCAGACAGGTCTCTCATCGCGCGCATGCTCCCGAAAACGGTCTATGTACGGGCGACCCACCACCCGCGTCAATCGTCGAGAGTGGCAAAACGCCTCAGCGGAATCAATTCTTATCGAGGCCGTAGCAGGAATGCAAAGTCCGGACCGCGAGTTCGGCATAGGGGCCGTCGATCAGGATGGAAATCTTGATCTCCGACGTGGTGATCGCTTTGATGTTGATACCCTTTTCAGCGAGCGCCTTGAAAGCGGTGGCCGCCACGCCGGCATGGCTGCGCATGCCGATACCGATGACCGAGACCTTGACCAGGCCCGATTCGCTCTGGACCACATCGTAGCCGATCTGTTCCTTGTTGTCGCCGAGAACAGCGAGCGCCTTTTCGACGTCGCCCGAGGGAACCGTAAAGGTCATATCCGTCCGGGTTCCGTCCTCGGAGATATTCTGGACGATCATGTCGACGTTGATGTGCGCCTCGGCGAGCGGACCGAAGATCGCGGCGGAAACGCCCGGCCGGTCTGCGACGCGACGCAGCGAGATTTGCGCTTCATCCTTGGCATATGCAATGCCGGTGACAACTTCCTGTTCCACGATCTCTTCCTCATCGCAAATCAACGTACCGGGCGGATTGAGAAGGTCGCCCATTCCCGGAGCATCCGGGTCTTCGAAACTCGAACGCACGAAGGTCCGAACCTTGTGCACCATGGCGAGTTCGACTGAACGCACCTGCAGCACCTTCGCACCTAGCGACGCCATCTCGAGCATTTCTTCGAAGGCGATCTTCTTCAGTCGACGCGCTTTCGGCTCGACGCGAGGGTCCGTGGTATAGACGCCGTCGACATCCGTGTAGATGTCGCAACGATCGGCTTTCACCGCGGCGGCGATCGCCACCGCCGACGTATCGGAACCGCCGCGACCAAGCGTCGAGATGCGGTTATCGGGCCCGATGCCCTGAAAACCCGCGACGACGGCCACCTGCCCCTCGCCCATCCGGCGAATGATGTCCGAACCGTCGATCTCCTGAATACGGGCGGCGCCGTGGGCATTGTCCGTCTTGATTGGAATCTGCCAACCCTGCCAGGAGCGCGCATTGATATCCATCGACTGCAATGCGATCGCCAGCAGACCGGAAGTTATCTGCTCTCCCGATGCCACGACCGCATCGTACTCGCGCGCGTCGTAGAAGGGCGAGTCGGCGCCGGCGACTTTTGGCATGTTGCGCACCCAGTCGACCAGTTCGTTCGTCTTGCCCGACATGGCCGAGACGACAACCGCGACTTCGTGACCGGCATCGACCTCACGTTTCACATGCCGTGCGACATTGTGAATACGTTCGAGATTGGCGACGGACGTTCCGCCGAATTTCATCACGATGCGAGCCATTGCCTAAACTACCGTCACGAATGTTGGGTACCGACCGGCACCGCGGAAGATGCGCCCGGACGCAAGGCACGGGCGAGTTGCGGTCTCATAGCCAAATCCCCTGGGAAGTTCAATGCCCCGAGGCCCGAAATGCCGACAGGTCAAGGGGTTTCGTACCAACAATGACCGGCGACACGGAGAGAGCGGTGCATCGTTCGGCAGCGAGACGAAGAGGCGGGCTTTCATCGAGGTGGAAAGGGGAGGCGAACGGCACGCCGAGATGGCCCCAAGGGGAGAAACAGCGCGACCTCGCCGGAAAATCGAAGGCCGACGGGACGACCCAGGCACATAGAATACTTCGTCGCGACGTTCACTTGAAACGGAAACCTGCGCGATCTCCACGGCGATCGCGCAGGTGTTGTCATCAATCGTGCGATTGGCAGGCGAGCATACCCTGCTTGCAGCGGATAACGCGTTGCTCGTCGTTGGACCGCTTCTTGTTCCTCTCCTGGATCATTTCCCCGCGGTCACGCGGCGGCAGGTGACGCATCTTGCGTTCGTACGCCACCCACGCACGTTCCTCGTCATGCATGACCGGCGGCGGGGGAGGTGGCGGCGGGTCGCGGCGCTGCTCGCGAACGCGCCGGGGCGGCTCGCGCCAACCATAATCCTCATCCTCGTCGTCGTTCCACCGCGGCGGCGGAGGACGGCGATAATCGTCGCGGCGAACCGTCGGGCGATAGTAGCCGTCCCGCCATTCGTCCCGATGACGATAGAAGTCCCGATCTCGATAGTGGCTGTCCCAATAGGTGTCGATGCTGAACATCACGGTGGGAATGCCGAGCGGCTCGTAGTAGGTCGGGCCGACATAGACACGGCGCTGCTCGTAGCTCGCCTGCAGGTAGCTCCCCGAGACCCAGCCACGGATGCCGCGATAGTCGACGTCGCACCAGGCCTGCGAGCTCAGACATCCCCGGATGTCTACACGACTGCCATAAGGGATCACCAACACGGGCGGGTACTGAGTGCTAGGACCCGAGCGCATATTAACGTCCGCCGTCGAGTAGGCCGGAGCCGCTTCCGCAAGCGCCGGGATACCAAACGCTCCCAAGGCGGCCGCTGCAAGTAGCCATAGTTTCTTCATGATCGTCTCCTGAGCCCCGAAATGGGGCCTATGCGTATCGAAACAGTAACGTTTCGACATTGTGGATGTTCCGACTTTCCGGCCGTATTGAGGCAAGCTCCGACCGCGCCACGACCGGCAAGTATCAGTGGACTTGACATCCGCAGTCGATCGTCCGACTTGGTTTTGTCGGGAATTCATGGAGATCGGCAAATGACCGAACAGGCACGCACCACCATTGATCAGGTCGAGGTCGACCGTTTTTCAGCAATGGCTGCGGAATGGTGGGACCCCACCGGCAAGTTCAAGCCACTGCACAAGATCAATCCGGTCCGGCTCACCTATATTCGCGACAAGGTGTCCGCGCATTTCGGGCGAGATCCGAAAAGCCACCATCCGCTGCAGGGGTTGAGAATTCTCGACATCGGTTGCGGCGGCGGCCTGCTCTCGGAGCCCGTCGCGCGGATGGGCGCGACGGTGGTGGGCGCCGACGCCTCGGAAAGGAACATCGGCATCGCCCGCACCCATGCCGAGCAGACGGGAACCATCGTCGACTATCGCGCCGTCACTGCAGAAGCGCTGGCTGCGGCCGGCGAGCGTTTCGATGTGGTTCTGAATATGGAAGTCGTCGAACACGTCGCCGACGTCGATTTCTTCATCACCACCTGCGCCTCCATGGTCAAACCCGGCGGCCTCATGTTGATTTCGACGATCAATCGTACACTCAAGGCCGCGGCACTCGCCATCGTCGGCGCGGAATACGTGCTCGGCTGGCTGCCGCGCGGGACACATCAATATGAGAAGCTGGTGCGCCCGGAAGAACTGGAAGCTCCCCTTCTGCAGAGCGGCATGAATCTTGTCGAGCGCGCGGGCGTCTTCTTCAATCCCTTGCAGAACCAGTGGCGTCTTTCGCCGGACACCGACGTCAACTACATGGTGCTGGCGGCCCGGCCCGCGGTGCAGGAGTCCCGATCATGACGTCGCCGGCCGACGTCGTCGCGTTCTGGCAAGGTCAGGGTTACGACAAATGGTTCGCCCGGGACGCTGCACTGGATGCTGCAATCACGCTTCGCTACGCCGGCCTGCACATGCAGGCCGCCCGGGGTGAGTTGTCCGCCTGGGAGGAAAGCGCAGAAGGTTCACTCGCGCTACTCCTGCTTCTCGACCAGTTCCCGCGCAATCTCTACCGCGGCACGGGACATGCCTTCGCGACCGACGGTCTCGCGCGTGCCGTCGCCCGACGAGCACTTGCTGCCGGCTTCGACCGGCAGGTGGATGCGACGTTGGCGATATTCTTCTACCTTCCGTTCGAGCATTCGGAAAACCCGACGGACCAGGAACTCAGCGTCCGGCTCTTCACGGAACATCGGGACCGAAGCGGTGACGAGCGCACGCTCCCGTATGCCATTGAACATTGCGATATCATCGCGCGTTTCGGGCGGTTTCCTCATCGTAATGCCGCGCTCGGCCGCGAGACGACACCCGAAGAACAGAAGTATCTGGACGACGGCGGCTTCAAGGGCTGACTTCAGCCATCCACACGCTCGCACGAGGTTCTCGGCTGCTGTTCGGGGCTAACGAGGAGTTCGCTGTCAGTTTACATCGTCGGGAAGAACAGGGATCGGAGCGACCTCGATCCCCTCCTCGACCAACGCCCTGACATCCGATGGCGACGCCTGGCCGATGATGCCGCGGGCGTCGGCCTCTCCATAGTGAATCTTGCGCGCTTCCTCAGGGAAACGCTCACCGACATCCTCACTGTTGGCGCGAATGGCGGCGACCGCCTCCTTCAATTTCTGAAGGGCCTCTTGCTGTTCGATGGTCACCGCGAGCGCGTGAGCCGCTTCCTTCTTGCGTGCGGTCGACAAGGAAGGCGCCATCAGCAGCTTGGACACTTTTGTGGAGCCACAGGCGAGACAGTTCACCAGACCGAGCGCCTGCTGCCTTTCGTAGTCGGCGCTCTCCGAAAACCACCCCTCGAACTCGTGGGCGTTGTCACAGCGAAGAGAGTAGCGAATCAAACAGTCACGCCCTCCCTGGCGGACAAAGGCGACGTCTCGAGGGTGAACTCGCGCGCATTCCTGAGGTTCGGAATCTTCGCACGCGCGGCCTTAACCGCCGAAACGTCGATGTCGGCAAGCACGATCGCCTCGCCCGTTCCGGCCGCGGACGCAAGAACTCTGCCCCAGGGATCGACGATCATGGAATGACCGAACGTCTCGCGACCGTCCTCATGAAGGCCGGCTTGCGCGGCGGCGATCACGAAAGCGCCGTTCTCGATGGCGCGGGCTCGCAGTAACACTTCCCAGTGAGCCTCACCCGTCTGCCTCGTGAACGCTGCGGGAACGGTCAGCACCTCGGCTCCGGCCACCGCTTCGGCGCGGAAGAGTGCCGGAAAACGCAGGTCGTAGCATATTGCAAAGCCGAGCCTGGCGAACGACAACTCGGCCAGTTGGGCTTCCGATCCCGGACGATAGACCGAGCTCTCACGCCAGCTCTCGCCGTTGTCGAGATCAACGTCGAACATGTGGATCTTGTCGTAGGAGCAGATCTTGCGACCGTCCGGCCCGAACAGGAAAGCACGATTGGCGATCTTTCTGTCGGGAAGCGCGATGGCCGTGGAGCCGACGTGGAGATGAATCTCGAGCTCTTTCGCGAGACCACCCGCCGTGCTGACGATGATGTCGGTATCCTCGTCCCGGAGCACGGACATAAGTTCCTGGCGATCGCGTTGCACCGCGCCGGTCATTTCAGGCGTCTGCACATACGTCGCGCCGTGCCCGGCAGCTTCGCGCACGAGACGGGCCATGGCATCGGCATTCTTCTCCGGGTTCACCCCGGAGCACATTTGGACGGCAGCCGCCTTGAATGTCATTGCCTCACGCTCCTAGTTTGCCAGCATTTCATCGAGCCTGCCGGCCCGATCAAGGGCGTGAAGATCGTCACAGCCGCCCACATGCCTGTCGCCGATGAAGATCTGCGGGAAGGTCATGCCACCGTGCGACCGGGCGATCATCTCCTCCCGCACCTCGGGCCTGCCCGTCGCGTCATGCTCGACGTAGGCGACGCCTTTCGCATCCAGCAGCGCCTTGGCACGTGCGCAGTAGCCGCAGAATTGGCGTGTGTAGATCGTCACAGATGCCATGCATTTCTCCGATGCCGCCGGGGCGGAAGTGGATCTCGTGGTAGGCTCATATAGGATCGGACAATGCCCTTGCAAAGGTTAAAACAGTGACATCGGCGGCACCGGCGCGTTTTAGAACTTTGGCAACGGCCGACACGGTTGCCCCGGTCGTGAAAACGTCGTCGACCAGGACCAGTCGGCGCCCGAAGACGTCCGCGTCACGGCCGGATCCGATTGCAAAGGCACCGCGCACGTTGTCAGCGCGCGCATTCGCACTGAGCCCGACCTGTCGGGCGGTCCGCTTCACGCGCAGAACCGTATATGCAAGAAACGGCTTGCCGGTCGACCGGGCTATGTGCCGAGCCAATTCCGCGGACTGGTTGAAGTTTCGTGTAAAGAGTCGCGTGCGATGCAACGGAACGGCAAGAACGGCATCGCACGCGGCAAGCTCGGGGGCGCCGGCGCGGACCATCCAGCGAGCGAGGACCGGCGCGAGATCGATGCGATCCCGGTACTTCAGGCTGTGCACCAGCTCACGGACGATGCCGTCATGGGTGGCGACGGAACGCAGGCGATCGAAGGCCGGAGGGTTGGCGATGGCTTCCGGCGAGAGCGCTGCGGTTCCATGATCGAAGGGAAACGGCGTACCCAGAACTTCGCAGAAGGGCCGCTCTATGAACCGTATCGACGTCCAGCATTCCGGACAAAGTGCACCATGGCGGGCGATTCGAATGCCACAATGAGCGCAGGACGGCGGGTACACCAGGTCGCGAACGATCGTCGCCAGCGTCGCCAGAGGCGAGGCTCTTAATCGACCCGGCGATTGCGCTATATGATCGTCCATAGGTTGACATTAGGCTGCTGCGGGCGCCTTTACCACGCACAGTTTCAGCCGGACGATGCCATGGATAGACTCTTCGATCTCGACCTGGTGACCGAAAATCGCCGCCGCGCCCACTTGCGGCGCGCGGACGGGGCGGACTTCCTGCTGCAGGTCGCAGCGGGCGAACTCGCCGAGAGACTTTCTCTCATCGAACGACATTTCGAGCAGGCGGTCGAACTGCACGGTGCAAGCGGCACGACCGCCAGGAAGTGCATGGAGACGGGCAAGATCGGCGACCTCAGGCGCATTGAGACCCATTCAAGCTTCGCCGAAGCGGATGAAGCCTTGACCGAAGCGCCTCTGGAACAGGTGCCACTCGAGGAGCAGTCGGTCAATCTCGTGTTGTCTCCGCTTGCACTTCACATCACCAACGATACGCCCGGCGTTCTCATTCAGATCCGCAAGGCATTAAAACCCGACGGCCTGTTTCTCGCGGCTGTTCCGGGTGCCGGTACGCTGGCCGAACTGCGGGATGTTCTCCTGTCAACGGAGATAGAGCTTTCGGGTGGGGCCAGTCCGAGAGTGATTCCCTTTGCCGATATCCGCGACATCGGCGCGCTGATGCAACGGGCGGGCTTTACCCTTCCGGTCGTCGATACCCAGACCTATACCGTCCGGTACGACTCGATATTCGGGCTGATGCGGGATCTCAAGGCGATGGGGATGGCAAATCCCCTCATCGACCGGAGCCGCAAGCCACTTGGTCGGCGTTTTTTCCTGCGCGCCGCGGAGAAGTACGCGGAACGCTACGCCGATCCCGACGGGCGCATACGCGCGACCTTCGTGTTCATCTATGTCTCGGGATGGGCACCGCATGAAAGCCAGCAGAAGCCGCTGAAGCCCGGTTCGGCCAAGATGAGGCTCGCTGACGCGCTCGCAGTCCCCAAGCGGGACTGACCGCCGTCAGGCCCCGGCCGTGTTGATGGCCGTGGTGATGGTTTCGAAAACGTTCATCAAGGCGCCCGTGAACGCACCGTAGCCAGTGAGCAAGGCTACGGAAATTATTGCTGCGATCAGTCCGTATTCGATCGCCGTCGCGCCAGCGTCGTCGGCGATCAGGCTTCTCAGCAGGCGCATGTTTCCCCCTTTTTCCGACCGGCTCCGGATCGGAGTTCGCTCAGCAGCCGTCCCCCGCACCATAGCGGTCGATGATGCAGACGGAGCCCGGCGTTTCTTGCAGGACGCTCCTGCGTATCGTGTATCGCCTGCCCGGCCCTGTCTTGCTGATCGAGCCCGTCGTTATGTTGTCGTATTCATCCGGCGTGAACGCCAGACTCTTTCTTTCCGAGTTCCCCGAAAGCATAGGTGTGAGGATGAGCGACAGCGCGATCACCGCTGTTCCGAACAGCAACGCAATGTTCAAAACACCCGTCTTCCTGGCTTTTTGCGAAGACCGTTCTCCAGACCCCACGGTCTTCCAGAAATCCTCGTTTGCCATGATATGCCCCACGCACACTCTACCGCATGAACAGTTCTATCCATGCCTGAGGGTTATAAACTTTTCGTTAAGAACAATTGCAAGAACTTCGAAGGACTACAGCAGATCCTGCAAATAGGGGATGAGCGGCTCGTCAGCCGGAGGCATCGGGTAGTCGCGCAGGGCTTGCGGGCGCACCCACTTGACCGCCTGGCCCTCCCTGCCATGGGCTATACCGTCATAACGGCGGCAGATGAAGAGAGGCATCAGCAGGTGAAAACTGTCGTAGCTGTGGCTTGCGAACGTGAGCGGTGCCAGACACGGAATGCGAGTGGTGATCCCGAGTTCCTCCTCGAGCTCACGCACGAGCGTTTCTTCGGGTGTCTCCCCTGCTTCGACCTTGCCACCTGGAAACTCCCAGAGACCCGCGAGCGATTTTCCTTCGGGCCGCTGGGCCAGCAGGATTCGCCCGTCCGTATCCACGAGCGCGCAGGCGGCGACCAGAAGGATAGGCTTGGGTCCGCCATTCATTGCTTACCGTCCTTAGACCAGTAGTAGTAGCGGTAAGCCTCGACGAAGCCGAGCTTGGCATAGAGCGACAAGGCTGCTTCGTTGTCCACAGATACCTGGAGCCAGGCAGCGCGCGCACCGCGCATTCGCGCCCAGCGGAGTGCGGACGAAAGGACTTCCATGCCGACGCCGCGCCGGCGATGCTTGTCCGACACGGCAAAGAGCAGGATGCCGGCAAGGTCGTTGTCCTGCACGCACAGGAGCGATGCGACCGGACCGGCATTCGGATCCTCGATCAGGAACATGCCGGCAGTCGGCTTGATGGAATTGATGACTTCAGCCAGGACCGGCTTCAGCGCCGGGTCTTGGCCCTGAAGGGCAAGACTTGCGTCGACGAAACGTCCGACGTCCTGGGTCGGCAGATGATCGAGCGTATCGGGGATTTCCAGCGCGGTGAGATCGGCCGTCTGGGTGACGACCTCCTCGAAACACGTCCAGCCCCCGGCGATCAGATGGTCAACGAGAGGCTTTGGCGTCAGTGGTGTTTCCCGCACCACCAGCGGACGGCCATAGGCGTCGAACTTCCGCGCGGCTCGCTCGAGCCGAATGGCAATGTCGCGACTGTCGGACGGATCGAGCGCGACCACGCAGTTCAGCCGCTTCGATGGATGTCCGCCGGTCAGCCTTACCTGCCAACTGCCGTCGTACTGCACGGAAGCGGCGGGCCAGGCTCGGAAACTGACTGCCTCGAGCCGCCGCACGAGCGGAAGATTCGCCTGCTGTCGCTCCGCCTGCATCCGCGCCATCAGCTCCGGTAATCGCCGTTGATCGCAACGTATTCCTTGGTGAGATCGCACGTCCAGACGGTCGCCTCGCCATTGCCGAGCCCGATATCGACCCGGATTGCGACGTCGTCTTCCTTCATCACAGCACTGGCCGCGGCTTCGGAGTAATCGGGATCCCGCTCGCCATTGACCGCCACGCGGACATCGCCAAACCATATGGCGAGCCGGTCACGGTCGGCCATTTCGCCGGACTTGCCGACAGCCATGACCACCCGGCCCCAGTTCGCATCTTCACCGGCAACCGCCGTCTTGACGAGCGGAGAGTTGGCGATCGACAGGCCGATGCGCTTGGCAGCACCGTGGTTTTCGGCACCGGTGACGGTGATCGCAATCATCTTCCGTGCGCCTTCACCGTCGCGGACCACCTGCAACGCCAGGTCCTTGAGAAGATCATCGAGCGCGGCCCTGAAGCTGCCGAGACGGGCATCGTCCGCAGACTCGACGCGAGCCTGCCCGTCCACCGCGGCGGCACCGGTCGCAAAAAGCATCAGCGTATCCGAGGTAGAAGTGTCGCTGTCCACCGTTACGGAGTTGAAGCTCGGGCCGACGCCGGCAGAAAGAAGCGCCTGAAGCGCCGGAGCCGCGATGTCCGCATCGGTGACCACGAAAGACAGCATCGTCGCCATATCCGGCGCGATCATGCCCGCGCCCTTGGCTATGCCGTTGATCGTCACATTGACACCGTCGATCTTTGCCGTTCGGGTCGCCACCTTCGGATAGGTGTCGGTGGTCATGATCGCCTTGGCGGCTTCCAGCCAGAAGTCGCCGGTCGCGGTCTTGGCCATGTCGCCGAGAACGCCCGAGAACTTGGTCGCATCGAGCGGCTCGCCGATGACGCCGGTGGAGGCGAGATAGATCTCGTTCTCCGCACAGCCAAGTGCCGCGGCCGCCGATTTCGCCGTCAGTACGGTCGCCGCCCTGCCCTTCATGCCGGTGAACGCATTGGCGTTGCCCGAATTAACAACCACACCGTGCGCAATGCCGTGGGGAAGATTCTCGCGGCAGAAATCAACCGGCGCCGACGGACATTTGGAACGGGTGAACACGCCGGCAACGGCTGCGGGCTTGTCGAAGGCCATCAGCAGGACGTCGGTGCGGTTCTTGTACTTTATGCCGGCTGCTGCGGTCGCCATGCGGACACCTCTGATCGGCGGCATGGCAGGGTAGGATTTGGGAGCAAGCGGGGAGACGGTGGCAGACATTTCTTTGCGGCCTGAATAATACGAAGCAGAAAAGGGAAGGCCCGCGCGGTCGGCGCGGGCCGAAAGGTTGCCGCCGTTATTGCGGCTGCTTGTTCACGTCTTCATAGCCCTTGCGCAGGGCCTCATCGACGATCTCGACCTTCTGTTCGGCTTTCGCCTTGGCGATCAGTTCGAGATACTTGTCACGCATGACGAGCTGGCGCACCTGCTGCGAAACATCGTCGTAGGCCGGCGGCGGCGCGTCGCGCTTGTCCTCGACCTTGATGACGTGGAAGCCGAACTGGGTCTTGACCGGGGTCTTCGAGTAAGTGCCCTTCTCCATGGCGAACGCGGCCTGTTCGAATTCCGGCACCATCCGCCCCTTGGTGAAGTAGCCGAGATCACCACCTTCCGATTTGTTCGGATCGGTGGACTTCTCTTTCGCAAGCTCGACGAAATCCTTGCCCTTGTCGAGTTCGGCAATGACAGCCTTCGCCTCGTCTTCGGTCTTCACGAGGATGTGCCGGGCGCGAACCTCTTCCTGCTTCGGCAGAGCTGCGATCTCCTTCTCGTAGCGTGCCTTGACCTCGTCGTCGGTTACAGCGTCGACCACATGCTTCTTGAAGTACAGGTTATGAAGTTCCCGTTCGGCAATGAACTGCATGCGCTGCTGGTAGGCGGGATCGTCCTTCAGGCCCTCAGCCGTCGCATTGCCTGCCAGGAGCTTCACATCGATGGCGCTCGAGAGAGCGGCAACCTTCTTCTGCTCATCGGGAAGCTGCGACAGCTGCGGATCCAGATTCGCGAGCGCGATGTCGAGCTCGGACTGACGGATCTCGAGGTTGCCGACCTTCGCCACCAGGGCGTCTTCGGCAAAAGCAGGTACCTTAAGGCCCACGAGCGCCACGCATGCAGCAAGGGCAAGTTTATGATAGCGAGACATGAGAGACCTTTCGAATAGGATACCGCTTCAAACCGATTGAATCGGGCGAAAAGTTGTCGGATACGCCGGAAACCAACGCCTCCGCATCAACCTGTCCCGTTGACATCATTCGACCCCCCTCTTATCTGTCACGCAACCTCGCGTCCAGTGAAGTTTCCGGTGGCGGCACTCCATTTCGTCCGTGATCGGCTGCCGGCGAGTGCGCGCGCAATATGTGACGAAGTGTCAGAAAGGACCATGCTGATGGTCAGTCTTGGTGGGCTCGCCCGCAAACTGTTCGGCTCGGCAAACGATCGCCGTATCCGCTCCTACCAGCCGAAGGTCGCGGCAATCAATGCTCTCGAAGACAGCATGAAGGCTCTGGACGACGGAGCACTCGCCGCAAAGACGGTGGAGTTCCGCGAGCAGCTTGCCGCCGGCAAGACCCTCGACGATCTTCTCGTCCCCGCCTTCGCCGTCGCCCGCGAGGCTGCACGCCGGACTCTTGGGCTGCGGCCTTTCGACGTTCAGCTCATTGGCGCGATGATCCTGAACGATAATTCGATCGCCGAAATGAAGACGGGCGAAGGCAAGACCCTCGTCGCGACGCTCGCCGTCTACCTGAACGCGCTCGCCGGCAAGGGCGTCCATGTCGTCACCGTCAACGATTACCTTGCCAAGCGCGACTCGACGACGATGGGCAAGCTCTACAGCTTCCTAGGCATGACCACGGGCGTGATCGTCCACGGCTTGTCGGACGAAGAACGTCGGGCCGCCTATGCCTGCGACATCACCTACGCGACGAATAACGAACTCGGTTTCGATTACCTCCGCGACAACATGAAGTACGAGCGCTCGCAGATGGTGCAGCGCGACCACAACTATGCGATCGTCGACGAGGTGGACTCGATCCTGGTCGACGAGGCGCGCACGCCGCTCATCATCTCCGGCCCGCTCGACGACCGTTCCGACCTCTACACGACGATCGATGCCTTCATTCCGCTCCTGTCGGAAGAGGACTACGAGATCGACGAAAAGCAGCGCTCGGCAAACTTCTCCGAAGTCGGCACCGAAAAGCTCGAGAACCTGCTGCGGGAAGCCAACCTTCTGAAGGGTGCTTCGCTCTACGACGTCGAAAACGTCGCCATCGTCCACCACATCAACAACGCACTGAAGGCGCATAAGCTCTTCACGCGCGACAAGGACTACATCGTTCGCGACGGCGAGGTCGTCATCATCGACGAGTTCACCGGCCGCATGATGCCAGGCAGACGCTATTCGGAAGGGCAGCACCAGGCGCTAGAAGCCAAGGAAAAGGTGCAGATCCAGCCCGAAAACCAGACGCTGGCATCGATCACCTTCCAGAACTACTTCCGCATGTACGACAAGCTGGCGGGCATGACCGGGACCGCGGCGACGGAAGCGGAAGAATTCGCCAACATCTATGGCCTTGACGTGGTCGAGGTTCCGACGAACCTTCCGATCCAGCGCATAGACGAGGACGACGAGGTTTACCGGACCGCCGAAGAGAAGTTCCGGGCGATCATTGAAGAGATCAAGACGGCCAACGGACGCGGCCAGCCGGTACTCGTCGGCACCACCTCGATTGAGAAGTCGGAACTCCTTGCAGCCTTGCTGAAGCAATCCGGCTTTCAGGATTTCTCCGTGCTCAACGCACGCTATCACGAGCAGGAAGCCTATATCGTCGGCCAGGCTGGTGTGCCGGGTGCGGTGACCATCGCCACCAACATGGCCGGCCGCGGCACCGACATCCAGCTCGGCGGCAACCTCGAAATGCGGATCGAGCGGGAAACGGCCGAGATGGAGGACGGCGCCGAACGCGACGCCAGGATCGCGGCAATCAAGGACGAGGTTGCCCGGCTCAAGCAGAAGGCACTCGAAGCGGGCGGCCTCTATGTCATCGCCAGCGAGCGGCACGAGAGCCGCCGTATTGACAACCAGCTGCGCGGTCGTTCCGGCCGTCAGGGCGACCCCGGCCGTTCCAAGTTCTATCTGTCGCTCCAGGACGATCTGATGCGAATCTTCGGTTCCGACCGGATGGATGGGATGCTGCAGAAGCTGGGGCTGAAGGAAGGCGAGGCGATCGTCCACCCCTGGATCAACAAGGCACTCGAGCGCGCGCAGAAGAAGGTCGAGGCGCGAAACTTCGATATCCGCAAGAACCTCCTGAAATACGACGACGTTCTCAACGACCAGCGCAAGGTCATCTTCGAGCAGCGTCTCGAGCTCATGGATTCTCCGGACGTCTCGGCGACGATCGCCGACATGCGCAATGACGTCATCGAGTCGCTTGTGGGTCTGCACATTCCTGAGCGGGCTTACGCCGAGCAATGGGATACGGTGGGCCTCAGGGCCGCTGCCGCGCGGATCCTCAATCTCGACCTTCCGATCGAGGAATGGGGGAGAGAGGAAGGCATCGCCGACGATGATATCCTCGCGCGCATCACGGAAGCCGCAAACAAGGCCGTTGCCGACAAGGCCGAACGTTTCGGTCCGGAAATCATGCATTATGTCGAGCGCTCCGTCGTGCTCCAGACGATCGACCAGCTCTGGCGGGAACATATCGTCAATCTCGACCACCTGCGTTCGGTGATCGGTTTCCGCGGCTACGCCCAGCGCGATCCGCTGCAGGAGTACAAGGCCGAAGCCTTCGAACTCTTCCAGGCACTGCTTGCAAATCTCCGTGAAGCCGTGACGACGCAGATGATGCGGGTCGAACTGGTGCGTGAAGCGCCGCCGCCGTCGGTTCCCGAGATGGAAGGCCATCACATCGATGCGACGACCGGCGAGGACGACTTCAGCGAGGGCGGGGCCGCAGGCGCCCTGCTGGCCGCCGACTACGTCGCTCCGGAAAACCGCGATCCCGAGAATCCGTCCACGTGGGGCAAGGTCGGCCGCAACGAGGCCTGCCCTTGCGGCTCGGGAAAGAAATACAAGCATTGCCACGGCGCCTTCGAACAGGCGTAAGAGGCAAGAACGGAACTCTGGAAGGCGGCTCTCGGGCCGCCTTTCTGCATTCTGGCGACACACCGCATGCGCGGTAGAGGAACCGTTTTTTAACCCTGAATGGGCACAGTACGCCGATCAGTATTGCGTCATCGGTGAGTATAGCGTGTCGATCCCGGCAGTGATCCAGTTTGCGGAAAAAATACTGCCGAGCGGCCTGCATCCGGCGTTCAGGCGGCTGAAGAGCGCGCTGCTGAGCAACGACGACAACGCCCAGTCCCGGCGCAAGGCGCTCATCGCCTTTGCAATCCGCGTCGTCAGCGCCGCCATCGCCCTTGTCTCCCAGATCATCCAGGCCCGGATCATGGGCGAGTTCGAATACGGCATATTCGTCTTCGTATGGGTCCTGGTCGTGCTCGCCGGGAACCTCTCCTGCCTCGGCTTTCATGCTACGATCATCCGTTTTCTGCCGCAGTACCAGGCGCTGGGCGAACACGACAGCATCCGCGGCCTGACCCACACCGCGCGGCGCTTCTCGATGTTGATGGCAAGCCTGCTCGCCGTCGTGGGCATCCTCCTCCTGCAGTATGCAGGTGAACGGATCGAAACCTATTATGTCATGCCGCTGATCTTCGGCCTTGCCACCTTGCCGATGATTGCGTTGGGCGATGTCCTCGAAGGCACCGCTCGCGCCAACCACTGGACCATCGGGGCTCTCAGCCCGACCTATCTCATCCGTCCGACGCTAATCCTGCTCTTCATGGTCATTGCCGTTCTTTTCGGCGCGCCGCATACGGCGACGACGGCCATGCAGGCCGCGTTGCTTGCCACCTATGTCACCTCCCTCAGCCAGTTCGCGGTTATCGAGTGGAGATTGCGGAAGCGGTTCTCGTTCAATACGGGAAAGGTCGATTTCCTCGTTTGGTTCAAGGTCGCAATTCCGATCTTCCTGATCGAGGGATTTTCCTTTCTCCTCACCAACTCGGATGTGGTCATCGTCGGCCTCTACCTTGATCCGGAACAGGTTGCCGTCTATTTCGCCGCCTCCAAGACCATGGCGCTCGTGCAGTTCGTCTATTTCGCCATAAAGACAGTCGTGGCACCCCGGTTCTCGGCCATGATGGCGCAGCGGGACGTGCGGCAACTCGCAGTCTTCGCCGGCAACACCGTTCGCTGGAGCTTCTGGCCGTCACTCGTGATGGGATTCGCCGTATTACTCTTCGGAAGGTTTCTTCTGATGCTGTTCGGCGAGGCCTTCACTTCGGGCTACATCCTCATGGCAATCCTGCTGGCAGGCATTCTCTCGAAGGCGGTGGTCGGGCCTGGCGAAGTGCTACTAACCATGGCCGGACGGCAAGGACTTTGCGTGTGGCTTTACGTCGTCGCGCTCGCGACAAACATTGCATTGAATGTTATTCTGATCCCGCACTTCGGCTTGGTGGGCGCGGCTTCCGCCACCGCCGCAGCCATGATGGTCGAAGCGCTTCTCCTCCACCTCGCCGTGCGCGCTTCGCTCGGTATCGTACTTTTCGCATTCGCCAATCCGCTGGCAATACTGGACAGAACAAGGCCATCCAGATCATGATGCAGCCGCCGATCTTCAACGACAGCAAGAATGGTCCCGACAGCCTCCCTCCCGGGGCACTTTCGGTCGACGGACGTCCAGGTGTCGTCGCCGACGTGCGGATCGCCGTCGGACGTCCCGGACGTCACCTTGCGCTCTATCCCGGGCGCATGGGGTACGATCTGCAGGAGGAACTTGACTTCCTGACTTATCGGGCGATGGAGCCCAACATCTTCTTCGCTGCCCGCTTCCTCGCGCCGGCCATGCCGCGACTCGAGGACCGGCAGATCCGCATCGCCATCATTCGCGATGAGGTCGGCGCGCGTAGCCGTATGCGCCTGTTGATGCCATTCTCCATCGAGAAGCCGGGCTTCTCCGTCGGCCCTTCGATCATCAGGGTTTGGGCCAACGACTTCGGTCCGCTCGGAACGCCGCTCGTCGACGCGGAGGATGCCGCGGAGACGATCGACAACCTCTTCGAGGCACTCGCCGCGCCGGAGGCAAAACTCCCCGGAGTCCTCGCCCTGCCCGGCCTCCGTGTCAACGGCCCGTTCGCCAAGCTTGCGAGAGCGCTGGCCCTCAGCCGGGACCTGCCCCTGACGATCACCAATCCTTCCCAGCGCCCGATGCTCGAGAGCTATGAGGACGGCAACACCTACCTCAGAAACGCCATCTCCAGGGGACACCTGAAGGATATCCGCCGGCAGCGCCGGTTGCTCGCCCAGGAGGGCGAACTTGTCTACAGCGTCGCCCGACAGCCCGAGGAGATCCGGCTGCGTATGGAGGAGTTCCTCTCGCTCGAGGCAAGGGGCTGGAAGGGGAAAAGGCGGACCGCGCTCCTCAACGACCGCTATCGTTCCGCCTTCGCCCGTGAAGCCGTCAGTAACCTTGCCGAAGTCGACGCCGTGCGCATTCACACGCTCGACCTCGACGGCAAAGCGGTCGCCTCGATGATCGTCTTCATCATGGCCGGCGAGGCCTACACCTGGAAGACCACGTTCGACGAGGATTATGCCCGCTTCTCACCCGGCAAGCTGCTTGCCGCAGACCTGACTGTCTGGCACCTCGAAGACGCCAACATCGTGCGCACGGATTCCTCCACCGAAGCCGAGCAGACCATGCTGCACCGCATGTGGCGGGAACGCGAGGAGATGGCGACGGTGGTCATCGGTCTCACCCGCAACTCCGACCGTGATGTCCGGCAGGTTGCTACGCAACTTCATCTCTACAGAAATACCCGCAATCTCGCACGGATGCTGCGCGACAAGATCCTGTCGCGCCGATTTGGTGATCGCTGAGGGCGTCTTATTCCGCAGCGAAACCCGCTGTCTCCTGCTCGCGCAGAAGCCGACGGATCACCTTGCCCGACGTCGTCAGCGGCAACTCGTCCACGAAGGTGACCTCGCGAGGATATTCGTGCATCGACAAACGCTGCTTCACCCACAAACGAAGATCGGCTGCCAACTCGGGACCCGGGACATGACCGGGCCTGAGAACAACGAAGGCCTTGACGATTTCCGTGCGCAGCGGATCCGGCTTTCCGATCACCGCCGCGAGTTGCACCGCGGGATGGCCAAGGAGGCAGTCCTCGATCTCGGTCGGTCCGATCCGGTAACCGGATGAGGTGATGACGTCGTCGTCGCGACCGAGAAAGAAGAAATAGCCCTCTTCGTCCTTCCGACCCACATCGCCCGTGGTCATCCAATCGCCGATGAACTTGGCGGCGGTCGCTTCCCGCTTCTGCCAGTATTCGAGGAACATCACCGGATCCGGGCGACGGATCGCGATCTGCCCGGCAGCGCCGGCCGGAAGGACATTCCCTTCCGGATCGATGATCGCGACATCATGGCCGGGCACCGGCCGTCCGATCGCGCCGGCCTTGCTGATGCCGAGATGAGCCGCCGACGAGAGAACGAAATTACACTCCGTCTGGCCGTAGAATTCGTTGGGCACGATCCCGAGCGCCGACTTCACCCACTCGTAGGTCTCTCGTCCGAGAGCTTCGCCGGCACTGCCGATGCTGCGCAGAACAAGGTCGTATCTGTCTCGCGGACGCTCCACAGCCTTCATCAGCCGCAGGGCCGTCGGCGGGATGAAGGCGTTGCGCACCTTCATTTCAGCCATGATACGGAACGCCATGTGCGGGTCAAATTTCTGCGCGGGCGACGAAACCACCGGAATTCCGAGCAGTAGCGCCGGAAGGAGCGCGTTGAGCAGGCCACCGGCCCAGGCCCAGTCCGCCGGCGTCCACATCTTGTCTCCCGGCTGCGGCGGAAGGGCATGTGCCATCTGGAAACCCGGCATATGCCCGGGAAGAACGCGGTGCCCGTGCAGGGCGCCCTTTGGCGGCCCCGTCGTCCCTGAAGTGAAGATCATCATCGCAGGCTTGTCGGGGCCACCCTCCACCACTTCGAAGACGGACGGGTGAGCATCGATCAATCGAGCAAAGGACAGGACCGAGGCACCACCCTCGTCGATCGAGATCACGTGCTCGAGTTCAGGCAGGCGCCCGCGTATCGGCGCAAGACGCAAAAGGCCAAAGTCGTTGGTCACCACCACCTTGGCGCCGGACACCCGCAGGCGAAATTCGAGCGCTTCTTCCCCGAAAAGAAGAGCGAGCGGCAGTGCGATCCCCCCGATCTTGTAGATCGAAACATGCGCGATAACCGTCTCGAAGGACTGCGGCAGCAGCAGGGCCACACGGTCGCCGGCGACGACCCCCAGCGATTGCAGTGCATGCGCAAACGCTGCAGAACGCTCGGAAAGCCCTCGATAGGTCATCGACAGATGATTGCCGTCGGGTCTGAAGTGTTCCAGACAGACCCGCTCAGGATCGCGCGCCGCCCACTCATCGCTGACGGCGCGTCCAATATTGAAGTCCTCGGGTATCTTCCACGAGAAGTCGCGGAGGATACTCTCGTAAGAATTGCCTGCTGGCAGAAACATACCGGTATCCCGTCTCACATCGGGAACTGCTAGCATTCGTTTCGCATGGGCACAACGAGGAAGGCGGACCGTCGCACCGACCGCCGATCGCCTATACCGCCGCCAAGCGGCCCTTGATATAGCGATACTCCTGGGTCCTGCCGCCGAATCCATAGGCTGCCGCAGAGACCTCATGAACGAACGCGTAACTCTCGGGATGCAGTGCGCCGAGAATAGTCCCGACGCCTTCGTAGACTTCGGCTATGTACGCGGCGAGTTCATCTTTGGTGTTTGTGCCATCGACCACCTTGATGTCCAGCCAGAAGCTCTCCCGCTGCTGGTCTGCGAGCGATGGACCTCCTGCAAACCAATGCTCGGGCTCGATGTGCGAGATAGCGACCGCCGTGACCGTCGGATCCTTGCGAAGATGGCGTTGCGTAAGCTCCGTAACCTCGTGCGCAATCCGCTTTGAGCGTGCTGCGTCGGGACGAGTGGACAGGGTGATGTTGATGATCGGCATCGGGTGGCTCCTACAGTTGAATTTCCCTTGTCGGCCAGCAGTCATGACAGTTTTCAAACATCAATAAAATTGGATTTTATTAGCCAAAAACTTCGATAAGATCGAATTATGTACACGCTCGACCCGGAACTGCTCCGAACCTTTCTCGCTTTCGTGGACAGCGGCTCTCTGTCGCGTGCCTCGGAGATCGTGGGCCGCTCGCCCTCCGCCGTCACGGCGCAGATGCAACGCCTGGAGACGTCCGTCGGCGAGCCCCTGCTGGAGCAGGCCGGGCGGGGGCGAACTCTGACCCTTGCCGGCGAGGCCCTCGTCGGTCATGCACGCCGAATTCTGGCGACACATCGAGAAGCCCTGCTGAGCCTGAAGGGTATACATGCCGATGGTCGTCTGGCGCTGGGAAGCACGCAGGATTTTGCGGAAAAAGGTCTGCCCGACATACTGCGGCTCTT
This sequence comes from Ciceribacter azotifigens, assembly GCF_048159625.1. Taxonomy (NCBI): domain Bacteria; kingdom Pseudomonadati; phylum Pseudomonadota; class Alphaproteobacteria; order Hyphomicrobiales; family Rhizobiaceae; genus Ciceribacter; species Ciceribacter azotifigens. The sequence goes on from NZ_JBLQTA010000005.1 coordinate 30,242, forward strand.
TGCGCGAAGTCACCCACGGTTGCGCCTCGACTTGCGGATCGGCCGCTCGGCCGAGCTGGCGGGTGCGTTCGAGCGGGGCGAACTCGACATTGCAATCACCATGCGGCACGGGGCACAGGAGGGCGAGCGGACAGTTCTTTGCGAACCTATGCTCTGGTTGGGGTTCCCGACATGTCTTCAGAGGGAAGGTAGCGAGGTGCCCCTCGCGCTCCTCGATCCCCCGTGCGGGTTTCGAAGCGCCATGATTTCCGCACTGGATGCCGCTGGTCGACGCTATCGCATCGCCGCCACTAGTGCCAGTCTTTCGGGACTCTCGACGGCCGTGCGCAGCGGGATAGCCGTGACGGCCAGGACGTCGCGAATGCTCGCAGAGGGTTTGCCGGTCCTGGAAAGTGCCGGACTGCCTGAGCTCCCGACGGCCGAATTTTCGCTTCGATTGCGTCGCGACGCTGTGGGCCCGGCCACCGACCTCGCAGATCTTCTGGCAGAATTGTTGCCGAATTTCGCGTAGTCGACACAAGCATGACCCAATTCAATGGTCAGTCCTGCCCGAGAATGAATGGTGCCCCATGCCGGAATCGAACCAGCACTCCTTTCGGAACTCGATTTTGAGTCGAGCGCGTCTACCAGTTCCGCCAATGGGGCACAGAAGCGTCATAACGTCAGTAGAACAGCGCCGGACTATACGAAGCGGGCCGAGGCGGTCAACGCCTTTTTCGCCAAAGCCGTTCACGCGAATGTTTGCGGGCAGGATGATGCGCCGCAAGGCAGGGCATTTACAGGTAGGGCGCACTTGCATAAAACCGCTCGACCCGAAGATCAGGAAACCGCGAATGCTGCGTCGCCTCTATGATTGGACCATGTCGCTGGCGGCTCGCAAGTCTGCGGAGGCCTGGCTCGCCGTCATCGCCTTTATCGAGAGTTCAATCTTCCTCGTGCCGGCGGATGTCCTCTACCTGCCCATGGCGCTCGCAAGACCGGAGAGAGCGTGGCGGTATGCGACTATCGCAACGGTTGCTTCCGTTCTCGGAGGGATTGCGGGTTGGTTTCTCGGTTATTACGCCTTCGAGGCCATCGCCAGACCGATCCTAGAATTCTACGGCAAACTCGACGCCTTTGAGCGGCTGCGGACGGGCGTCGACTATCAGACCGTGCTCCTGCTGCTGGTTACTTCGGGTCTTGCCCATCTTCCGCCGATTAAGGTCGTCACCATCCTGTCCGGCGTCGCGCACATCAATCTGGGGCTGTTCATCGTCTCGGCCATTGCCGCGCGCGGCGGACGGTTCCTCCTGCTCGCCTGGCTGTTGCGGCGCTATGGCGCACCGATCCGCGACTTCATCGAGAAGCGGCTCGGCCATATAGCGGCGGCCGGCGCGGCAGTATTGATCGCGCTTTACGTGGGCTATCGCTACGTCGCGCACTGAAACGGAAAACGGCCATGAGTCTTTCTACATCTCTCGTCAAAAACAAGACGACCGTTGCGGCGGTGCTCTCCACTCTCGGCATGGCTTTCGTCGTCGGCTCGGCGCTCGCGTTCGAGCATATCGGTGGCTACATCCCGTGTGCGCTGTGCCTTCTTCAGCGAAATCCCTATTACATCGGCATCCCCGTCGGAATTCTGGCGATACTGGCGGGCGTCCTGAACCTGCCGTCGTGGATCACGCGCGGCCTGCTCGCGGTCGTCATGATCCTGATGATCGTCGGTGGGGGCCTCGGCGTCTATCATTCCGGCGTCGAGTGGGGCTTCTGGGAAGGACCGGCGAGCTGCTCGGTCGGCGGCGCGGCCCCCGCCACTGGGTCCGGCGACATCCTCAACCAGCTCAACAGCGTGAAGGGGCCGTCCTGCACCGAAGCCACGCTCCGCGTACTCGGACTCTCCTTTGCAGGGTGGAACGTGACCGGAAGCGTGATACTCGCGGCGATCGCGGCCTGGGGCGTCTTCGGCAAGCGCCCCTGACGCGGTTCAGGGCTGCAATTCGGAATCCCAGTAAAGGTAGTCGACCCAGCTTTCATGCAGATAGTTCGGCGGGAAGAGCCTGCCATTGTTGTGCAGGTCCTGCACCGACGGGCGATAAGGCTTTTGCGCCGGGAACATCTGCGCCTGTTTCGGAAGCTTGCTACCCTTCCGGAGGTTGCACGGCGAGCAGGCCGCGACGACGTTCTCCCATGTCGTCTCGCCGCCGTGGGCGCGCGGGATGACATGATCGAAGGTCAGGTCGTCGGTCGAACCGCAGTACTGACACTCGAAACGATCTCGCAGGAAGACGTTGAAGCGGGTAAACGCCGGATTGCGCGACGGCTGGACATAGGTCTTGAGGCTGACGACGCTCGGCACCCGCATCGAAAAACTGGGAGAAGAAACCGAGTGTTCGTACTCCGCTATGATGTTGACGCGGTCAAGGAAGACTGCCTTGATCGCGTCCTGCCAGGACCATAGCGACAAGGGATAGTAACTCAGCGGCCTGTAGTCGGCATTCAGCACGAGCGCCGGCAAGGACTGGGGCGAGACTGCAATCGTCAAGGGCGTCTCCTGAGCGATTCGGCATCCACCCTTGTATATTAGGTCCGTTGTTACAGGATTGTGAAGCAGAATAACGCACCCGCTGCAGAATGCGGCGTTTCGCCCGAGCGGGAAGCAAACCGGATTGCAGCCGCCGTCAACCGGACGGGTTTATGCCGGGAAGAGGCGCGGAGTCTCCCGCGTAATATGCCCAGAAAAGCCGGGCGGCGACAGAGCGCCACGGCCGCCAGGCCTCTGCGATCGAGGCCACCGCGGAAGGCGGCGGGCGTTCGGCATGTCCGAGCGCCTTGCCCACTGCGGTTCTAAGCGCGACGTCCCCTGCAGGAAAGACATCGGGATGTCCGCAGCAGAACATCAGGTAGACCTCGGCCGTCCAGGGGCCGATACCGCGATAGGACGTCAAAACGCCAACCACGCCCTCCGCCTCCCCGCCGTCGAAGGAGGCGAGATCGAGTTCCCCGGCCGCGATCGCCTCTGCAACCCCACGCAACGTCTCGGCTTTCGCCCGCGACAAGCCGAGACCACCGACGGCGGCCGGATCGAGCGACAGATAGCTCCGTGCCGTCGGATCGCCTGTCGCCGCGACGAGTCTTCTCCATATCGCCTCGGCACTCGCTCTCGACACCATCTGCGAAACAATGATCTGTGCGAGACCCGCAAACCCCGGCTCCATGAGTCGAAGTGGCAATCGACCGACGGCTCCGTGGAGCACGCGCAGTCGCGGGTCGATGTGGCACAACTCGCGAAGGCCGTATTCGACATCTTCCGCAGTCCGGATGATCCTCATTCGCCTACCGTGCTCCTCTTGGCGGCAGCGCTCCGTTCGTGCCAGAAGAGAGCATGACTGTCCTCGAGAATCAAAGGTCCGTTTTCCGCTTTGCGCCGAGCCCCAACGGGCGCCTCCATCTCGGCCACGCACTTTCGGCTCTGCTCAATCGGGATATGGCAAAGACTTCCGGGGGGCGGCTCCTGCTGAGGATCGAGGACATCGACCTTTCCCGTTGCACGCCGGAATTCGAAACGGCAATCTTCGATGACCTGACCTGGCTCGGTATCTCATGGGAAGAACCAGTGCGCCGCCAGTCCGAGCATCTCGACGAGTATCGGCAGGCCCTGCAGAAACTGATCGATCTCGGTCTGGCCTACCCGGCATTCATGAGCCGCGGCGAGGTGAAGGCCCATGTGTCCGAGGCCGAGCAGCGAGGCCAACCCTGGCCGCGCGATCCTGACGGCGCTCCACTTTACCCGCCAACTGACAGGGAGCGGCCCACGATCGACAAAGAGCGCCTTCTCGCTGATGGTCGTCGGCATGCCTGGCGTCTCAACGTCGCGAAAGCGACGGCAGAACTCGGAAGAAGGCTGACCTGGACGGAAACGGGCCATGGGCCGAAGGGCCACATCGCTGCGCGTCCGGAGGACTGGGGTGATATCGTGCTGTGGCGGTCAGACGCGCCGTCGAGCTATCACCTGTCTGTCACGGTCGACGATGCGCTGCAGGGCGTCACCCATGTGGTCCGTGGACTCGATCTTTTCCATGCGACCGCCGTCCACAGGCTTCTGCAGGAACTGCTTGGACTGCCCGCCCCTGTCTACCATCACCACCGGCTGATCCTCGGCGCCGACGGCCGCAAGCTTTCCAAGAGTGCGGGCGACACCGCACTCGCGGCACTGAGGGCGCAGGGACTGACGTCAGCCGACATCCGACGGCTGGTCGGCCTTGCGTGAGCGCCTTCGGGCATTGGCCATGCGCCGGCCGGAGAGCACATCGTATTTCAGGAGTGCGGCGTTGAATTCCGCGCCGATGATGAAGATAGCGCCGACCATGTAGAGGAAGACGAGCACCACCATGACCGACGCCAGTCCGGCGTAGGTTGCGGCGTAATTGGCGAAGGTAGCGAGATAGGACGCGAAGGCCAGGGCGCCGAAGAGCCAGAGCACCAAAGTCAGGAGGACGCCAGGGATAACGTCCCGCAATCGCCGGTGCCCGGCAGGCAGGCCGAGATGAAAGATAATCAAGCCGGCGGCCAGCAGGAGCAACGTTCCGTAGACCCTCCAGTTGGAGACGATCGCGAGAAATTCTTCAAGCAAGGGGAACCACTTGCTGGCAAAGCCAAGTGCAATCGGAACGGCAACGAGCAGCGCGCTGACGATCGCCAGGACCACGACCCCTCCGATCACGTAGGCGAAACTGACGAGGCGTGTGAGATACCACGGGCGGTCCTCCGTTACGCGATAGGCGCGATTGAGCGACACTCTCAGCGCTTCCACGCCGTTAGACGCGAAATAGGCCGCTGCCAGCACTGAAACGGTCAAGAGACCGCGCGGCACGGTGAGGACTTGCAGGACCTGCTCCGCAAGAGGTCTGGCGATCGCCTCGGGCCAGGTATCGAAAATGAGGTGGATCGCGGTATCGGCGAACGTATCCGCGCCGAAGAAGCCGGCAACCGCGGTCCCGAATATCAGGAACGGAAAGACTGCGAGCAGCGCCGAAAGCGCCACGTGACTTGCCATTGCCCAGCCGTCATCCTCGGAAAAATGCTTCAGCGCATCAAAGCCTACCTTGTAGAGCATGCGCAGGAATGCTGGCATTTCGTCTCCCGATTGTCAGTGCCGGTTGTCACCCGGAAGCGAATATGGGAAACCTCCGCGGCATTGTACAGGAAACATTCCATGGCGGACCGCCCCTGCATCATCGTTACCGGCTGTTCTTCAGGTATCGGTGCCTACTGCGCCGGAGCACTGCGTAACGACGGATGGCGGGTTTTTGCGACTGTCCGCAAGCCGGCGGATCTGGCTCCCCTCGAAGAGGCGGGGATCGAGGCCCTGTTGATGGACTATACCGACGGGCCGAGCATCGCGGCACTGGCGCAGGAGGTCGAAAGAAGGACCGGCGGACGCATAGACGCCCTCTTCAACAATGGAGCCTACGGCCAGCCGGGCGCCGTAGAAGACTTGCCGACCGAAGCGCTCCGGCGACAGTTCGAGACGAACGTCTTCGGCTGGCATGAGCTCACGCGGCGGGTCGTTCCGCTCATGCGGCGGCAAGGCCACGGCCGGATCGTACAGTGCTCCTCCATCCTGGGGCTCCTGCCCTATCGGTTTCGTGGCGCCTACACCGCCTCGAAATATGCGCTCGAAGGGCTCAGTCTCACCCTGCGGATGGAACTCGAAGGAAGCGGCATTCATGTCAGCCTGATCGAACCGGGCCCGATCGAGTCGCGGTTCACCGCCAACGCACTGACCCACATTCGCGAAAACATCGATCTCGAAGGCTCCGTGTATGCAGAAGAATACAAGCGGCAGCTCGCGCGCCTCGACGGCACCGGTCCGGTTAACCGCCACAAGCTCGGCCCAGATGCCGTCTATGTCGCCCTCAAGCATGCCTTGACCGCCGGGCGACCCCGCCCGCATTATCTCGTCACGACACCCGCCCGGCAGGGCGCTGTGCTCAAACGGCTCCTACCCGCCGATCTTTTCTACCAGCTGATGCGGTCGCTCAGCTGATACCAAGCCGAAGGGCCAAAGAGGAAAAATGTCCGCCTTCACAACAACACTCACGTTGATCGTCATGGGCCTCGTCGTCCTCGTGCTTATCCGAGGCCTGGTGAACATGATGAAAGGCGGCAGCGGCAACCGTTCGAACCAACTGATGCGCATGCGAATTCTGTTGCAGGCGGTGGCGATCGTCCTCATCATGGTCACCCTCTGGCTGACGGGCGGCGGACGCTGACGGGAGCGTAAGACATGGTCAGGTTGAATAAGATCTATACCCGAACCGGCGACGACGGCACCACCGCGTTGGTCAGCGGCCCGCGCCGTCAAAAGCATGATCTGCGGGTCGAGGCCTACGGCACCGTCGACGAAACGAATTCCGCGATCGGTGTTGCACGACTTCATACGGCGGCAACACCCGATCTCGACGCCATGCTCCTGCGCGTCCAGAACGACCTCTTCGATCTCGGCGCGGATCTTGCTGCCCCGGAAACCGGTGAAGCGCTGCCCTACGAACCCCTGCGAGTAATCGAGGAACAGGTCGTCCGTCTCGAGCATGAGATAGATCAGCTGAATGCCGGGCTCGACCCGCTGAAATCCTTCATCCTGCCGGGCGGGACGCCCGCCGCCGCTCATCTTCATCTTGCTCGCACGGTAGCGCGACGTGCCGAACGGATCATGGTCGAGCTTTCGCGATGCGAAGCGGAGACGGTCGGTGCTCCGGCACTCAAATACATCAACCGTCTTTCGGATTTTCTTTTCGTCGCTGCCCGGTTCGCAAACGCAGGCGGCAGGAACGACATTCTCTGGGTGCCGGGAAAGCACCGCTGACGCGATAAGGGCCGCCGATGTTCGTTCCCCTCCATGATCGCAACGGCCTCAAGCATATAAAACGACAATACGTGACCCACGGGCTGATCGTCCTCAACGTCGCCATCTGGCTCCTGACGGGTCCGTTGGCCACGGAAGACCTCGTTCAAGCGAGCGTCCTCGGCCTCGGCTTTATTCCGGCCGTCGTCTTCGGCAGTGCCGTGCTCGATCCGTCCCTCGTTCTTGTGCCAAGCCAGCTTACCTCGATTACCTACGCCTTCCTGCACGGGAACGTCGTACATCTTGCCACCAACATGCTGTTCCTCTGGGTGTTCGGCGACAATGTCGAAGACGCGCTCGGCCACGTCCGTTTCCTGCTCTTTTATCTCCTCTGCGCAGTCGCCGGCGCTTTCGCACACGGCGCTCTCGTGCCGACATCGCAAAGCCCGCTGATCGGCGCCTCAGGCGCGATCGCCGGTGTCGTCTCCGCCTACGTGCTGCTGCATCCACGAGTCCGGATCTGGGTTCTGGTTTTCTTCCGTTTTCCCCTGCCGCTTCCGGCCTTCATACCGCTGCTCTTCTGGATCGGTCAGCAGTTCTGGATGCTCGGTCTCAGCCAGGATGACAACGTGTCCTGGGGCGCTCACGTCGGAGGCATCGCCGCCGGCGCACTGCTGGTGATCTTCATGCGGCGCCCGGGAGTGCCTCTCTTCGACCGCGCGATCGTCACGCTGAAGGCGATAGAACAGCAGTCCGCCGCGCCGGCACGTGCGGAGGGAGACACACGAGACTCCATCGGGCGGAAGCCGTAACCGAGCTTGCCTTATCAGCGTTGACGTAAACGTAAACGTAACTTATTCATGCCGACCGATGCAACGAACCGGACGTGGGACGTTGTGTTTGGAGAAAAAATGCGTATCGATGTCGCCAACCGACAATCGGAGGACCGCTTTCAGGCGCATTTTCCGGCGGAAGCAGTGAAGGAAGGAACCCATGAAGATACTCGTGACCGTCAAGCGGGTCGTCGACTACAACGTCAAGATCCGTGTGAAGCCCGATGGATCGGGCGTCGAGCTTGCCAACGTGAAGATGTCGATGAACCCCTTCGACGAAATCGCGGTGGAAGAAGCTCTGCGCCTGAAGGAGGCCGGCAAGGCTTCGGAAATCGTCGTCGTCTCCATCGGTCCGGCCAAGGCTGAAGAAACGCTCCGCACCGGGCTCGCGATGGGCGCCGATCGCGCCGTGCTGGTTGAGACCGACGATGCCGTCGAGCCGCTCGCCGTCGCCAAGATACTGAAGGGCGTGATCGAAGCAGAACAGCCCGGCCTCGTCATCACCGGCAAGCAGGCGATTGACGATGATTCCAACCAGACCGGCCAGATGCTCTCGGCCCTCCTCGGCTGGCCCCAGGCGACCTTCGCCTCCAAGGTCGAGATCGGCGACGGCTCCGCCAAGGTGACCCGCGAGGTCGACGGTGGCCTCCAGACTATCGAGGTCAAGCTGCCGGCAGTCGTCACGACCGACCTGCGCCTCAACGAGCCGCGCTATGCCTCGCTGCCGAACATCATGAAGGCAAAGAAGAAGCCGCTCGACAAGAAGACCCCCGCGGACTTCGGCGTCGACACCACGCCGCGCCTCAAGGTCCTGAAGACCGAGGAGCCCGGCGGACGCAAGGCCGGCGTAAAGGTCAAGACAGTCGCCGAACTGGTCGACAAGCTCAAGAACGAAGCCGGCGTGCTCTAACGGATCCGGAGAGGAGATTTACAACATGGCCATTCTTCTTCTGGCAGAACACGACAACGCAACCCTGTCCGACCAGACCGCGAAGGCTCTGACCGCCGCGGCCAAGATCGGCGGTGACGTCCACGTGCTCGTCGCCGGCTCAGGCGCGAAGCCTGCCGCCGACGCGGCAGCCAAGCTCTCAGGCGTCTCCAAGGTGCTGCTCGCCGACGATGCTGCGCTTGCGAACAATCTGGCGGAACCGCTTGCGGCTCTCATTGTTTCCCTGGCCGGCGGCTACGACGCCATCGTCGCACCCGCGACTTCTATCGGCAAGAACGTCATGCCACGCGTCGCCGCACTGCTCGACGTGATGCAGGTCTCGGAAATCGTCGAGGTCGTTTCCTCCGACACCTTCAAGCGCCCGATCTATGCCGGTAATGCCATACAGACGGTCCAGTCTTCCGACGCCAAGAAGGTCATCACCGTGCGCACCGCCTCTTTCGCGGCTACCGGCGACGGCGGATCGGCTTCCGTGGAAACGGTCGCGGCTGCCGCAAACCCCGGCCTCTCGACCTTCGTCGGCGATGCGCTTTCCTCCTCCGACCGTCCCGAACTCACCTCCGCAAAGATCATCATCTCTGGTGGTCGTGCGCTCGGCTCCTCGGAGAAGTTCAAGGAAGTGATCCTTCCTGTGGCCGACAAGCTCGGTGCCGCCGTCGGTGCCTCGCGTGCGGCTGTCGACGCCGGCTACGCGCCGAACGACTGGCAGGTCGGCCAGACTGGCAAGGTCGTTGCTCCGGAGCTCTACATCGCTTGCGGCATCTCCGGCGCCATCCAGCATCTCGCCGGCATGAAGGACTCGAAGGTGATCGTCGCCATCAACAAGGACGAGGAGGCACCGATCTTCCAGGTGGCCGACTACGGCCTCGTCGGAGACCTCTTCGAAATTCTTCCCGAACTCGAAAAGGCGCTTTAACCGAAACCCGTCCCTTCGCACTTGCGAAAGGACTGGAAAAATCGAGCAAGCACGTCTATCAGTTTCTGCCGGGTCGATACTGTCGGCCCGGCAGATTCTTGTGGGACAGAGTGCGGCGAGGAGAGCGCGATGGGAACGGCAATCAAGAGCTTGGGCGTTGTAGGTGCAGGCCAGATGGGTTGCGGGATCGTTCAGGTCAGTGCACTCGCCGGCTATAAGGTCACCGTCTACGACCTTTCCAAGGAAAGGATTGAAGCGGGTCTTGCGACCGTCAACGGCAACCTCGCCCGGCAAGTGAACAACGGCAAGCTTTCCGAAGAGGATCGCAAGGCTGCCATGGCGCGCATTTCCGGCACGACGGACATAAACGACATGGCGCCGATGGATATGGTCATCGAAGCCGCAACCGAGGACGAAACGGTCAAGCGCAAGATATTCGCCCAGATCTGCCCGGTGCTCAAACCCGAGGCCCTCCTCGCCACCAACACCTCGTCGCTCTCCATCACGAGGCTCGCCGCAGCTACCGATCGCCCCGAGCGGTTCATGGGCATCCACTTCATGAACCCCGTTCCGGTGATGAAGCTGGTGGAACTCGTGCGCGGCATTGCCACCGATGAGACGACCTTCGCGACGGCCAAGGCTTTCGCCCAGTCGCTCGACAAGACGATCACGGTCGCCGAAGATTTTCCCGCATTCATCGTCAACCGCATCCTGCTGCCGATGATCAACGAGGCGATCTATACGCTTTACGAAGGTGTCGGCTCGGTGGAAGCGATCGATACCGCCATGCGGCTCGGCGCCAATCATCCGATGGGCCCGCTGCAGCTTGCCGACTTCATCGGCCTGGATACCTGTCTTTCGATCATGCAGGTGCTGCATGACGGCCTGGCCGACAGCAAGTACCGCCCCTGCCCGCTGCTGGTGAAATACGTCGAGGCCGGATGGCTCGGCCGTAAGTCCGGCCGCGGCTTCTACGACTATCGCGGCGAGACGCCGGTCCCGACGCGCTGAGGTCGATCGGCCGCTCGAAGAGTGTCAGAGCTTCACGGCGGCCGTAATCAGTGCCTGCGCGTCGCCGCTGTCCCATGCGGCGGGGCCGTTCATGGAGCCGAGAAGGCAGCCCTTTTCGTCGATCAGGAGCGTCACCGGAAGCCCGAAGGCAAGCCCCTGCTTCTTCAGAGCATTGAAGACACCCATCGTGTTGTCGCGATAAAGCCCGAGCTTGTCGACGCCGGTCTCGGCAAGAAAGGCCTTCGGCTTTTCCGCGTCACCCGTGTCGATGTTGATCGCCACGACCTCGAAATCCTTGCCGCCCATCTTCCCCTGAAGACTGTTGAGAGCCGGCATCTCCTCGCGGCAAGGCACACACCATGTCGCCCAGACGTTGAGGAGAACCGTCTTTCCGGCAAAGGCCTCGATTGCTACATCCTTCTCCGCGGCATCCTTAAACGCCAGGCCGGCGATCGAACGCGGTTCCGTGGCCGCGGTCATGGCGGCGACCTCGCCCTTCGCGACGGAATCAAGGCTCGCCGCCTTGCCGACCGCTCCTTCGCACTGGCCCGCCTCCGCAGCAACCTCGCCATTGCCAGACACGGTCTGCTTCACGTATACCGCTGCCGCGCCGGCCAAAATCCCGGCGACTGCCGCAATCGCAACCAGCTTGGCGGAAGGAAGTCCGAGGGGTCTTTTTTCTGTCATCAACATCTCCGGGATGGGCATCAAATGGCCGAGGACACAAAGGACACGCTGACCTCCAACCAGATGTGGGGCGGACGTTTCGCCTCCGGCCCTGCAGCCATCATGGAGGAGATAAATGCCTCCATCGATTTCGACAAGAAGCTTTATGCCCAGGACATCCGCGGCTCAATAGCGCACGCGACCATGCTTGCCCATCAGGGCATCATCGCGACCGAAGACAAAGACAAGATCGTTCACGGTCTGAACACGATCCTGTCAGAGATCGAAAGCGGCCGTTTCGAATTCTCCCGTCGCCTCGAAGACATTCACATGAACGTCGAGGCGCGGCTTGCCGACCTGATCGGTCCCGCAGCGGGACGCCTTCACACGGCTCGTTCGCGCAACGACCAGGTGGCGCTCGATTTCCGACTCTGGGTAAAGGAAGAACTGCAGAAGACCGAGGTCGCGTTGACCTCCCTCATCAGTGCCTTCCTCGACCGGGCGGAAGAACATGCCGAGACGGTGATGCCCGGCTTCACCCACCTGCAGACGGCCCAGCCGGTCACCTTCGGCCACCACTGCATGGCCTATGTCGAAATGTTCGGCCGTGACCGGCAGCGCGTGCGGCACGCAATCGAGCACCTCGATGAAAGCCCCATTGGGGCGGCAGCACTCGCCGGCACCGGTTACAACATCGACCGGCACATGACCGCCAAGGCACTGGGCTTCCGCGAACCGACCCGCAACTCGATCGACACCGTGTCCGATCGTGACTTCGCACTCGAATTCCTCGCCATGGCTTCGATCGCTGCCACCCATCTCTCGCGTCTGGCCGAGGAGATCGTCATCTGGTCCACGCCGCAATTCGGCTTCGTCCGGCTTTCGGATGCCTTCTCGACGGGCTCGTCGATCATGCCGCAAAAGAAGAATCCGGATGCCGCCGAGCTCGTGCGCGCGAAGACGGGGCGTATCAACGGATCGCTCGTCGCACTCCTTACCGTGATGAAGGGTCTGCCTCTCGCCTATTCGAAGGACATGCAGGAAGACAAGGAGCAGGTCTTCGATGCGGCGGAAAGCCTGGAGCTCGCCCTCGCCGCGATGACCGGCATGGTCCGCGACATGACGGTCCGGACGGACCGGATGAAGGCGGCCGCCGGCGCCGGTTACTCGACCGCGACGGATCTCGCCGACTGGCTGGTGCGGGAAGCCGGACTGCCGTTCCGCGAGGCCCATCACGTGACCGGCCGCGCCGTGGCGCTTGCCGAAGGCAAGGGCTGCGATCTGGCAGAACTTTCGCTCGATGAATTGCAGGCGATCAACCCGGCGATCACCGCGGGCGTTTTCGACGTGCTGACGGTCGAGGCCTCGGTCGCGAGCCGTAAGAGCTACGGTGGCACGGCCCCGAGCGAGGTACGCAAGCAGATTGGCTGGTGGCGCCAGCGCAACTGATCACCGTCCTTTGCATTGCCATCACGAGATTGAGGGTGCACAAGACCCCGCTTTTTCGATAGAGGCTAGATAAAGGTTTCCTCCGGTTGGGCAAAGTAATGGCTAGGGCGCTTCGAAGCTTGTTCGTAACGATGGGTGTTATGGCTGCGGCATCCGTGGCGCTTTCCGGCTGCGGCCGCAAGGCGGACCTCGACCCGCCGAATATGCCGGCTGCTGAACAGAACAAGCAGTCGACCAAACAGGAAGCCACTGTTCCGGACGATCCTTTTGTCCTCGATCCTCTTCTCTGACAGGTCCCCGTCGTGAACCACTTCGAATATCGTGATGGCGTTCTATACGCCGAGAACGTACCCGTTCCGGCGATTGCCGCAGCGGTCGGCACACCCTTCTACTGCTACTCGACGGCGACCTTGGAACGTCACTACCGGGTCTTCTCCAAGGCGTTCGAGGGCACGGACGCGATGGTCTGCTACGCCATGAAGGCGAATTCGAACCAGGCCGTGCTCAAGACGCTGGGACGTCTCGGCGCCGGCGTGGACGTGGTCTCGGAAGGCGAACTGCGGCGCGCACTGGCCGCCGGCATCCCGGGCGAACGCATCATGTTCTCCGGCGTTGGCAAGACCGTGCATGAGATGGATCTCGCGCTGGAAGCGGGGATCTACTGCTTCAACGTCGAATCCGAACCCGAGCTAGAAGTGCTGAACCAGCGGGCACAGAAGGCCGGCAAGGTGGCCCACGTTTCGTTCCGGATCAATCCGGATGTCGACGCGCGCACGCATGCCAAGATTTCGACCGGCAAGAAGGAAAACAAGTTCGGCATTTCCTACGAGCGCGCGCAGGCGGTCTACGCCCATGCCGCCACGCTGCCCGGCATCAAGGTCACCGGCATCGACATGCATATCGGCAGCCAGATCACCGAGTTGCAGCCATTCGAGGATGCCTTCCGCCTGCTGAAGGAACTGGTGGCGACGCTGCGTGCCGACGGACACGCGATCGAGCACGTGGACATCGGCGGCGGCCTCGGCATTCCGTATCACGACGATAACAATCCACCGCCGGAGCCGGACGCTTATGCTAGGATCGTCAAGGAGCAACTGAGCGGCCTCGGCTGCCGCATCGTCACCGAGCCCGGACGCCTGATCGTCGGCAATGCAGGCATCCTCGTAACCGAAGTCGTCTACGTGAAGGACGGCGGCGACAAGACCTTCGTTATCGTCGACGCTGCGATGAACGATCTCATCCGCCCGACGCTCTATGACGCGCACCACGAAATACGCCCCGTCGTGCTCTCCGCGGCCAGTGCGCCGAGGATCCGCGCCGACGTGGTCGGCCCCGTTTGCGAGACCGGGGACTATCTCGCACTCGATCGCGAAATGGCGATGCCACGCACTGGCGATCTGCTGGCAGTCGGCTCGGCCGGCGCCTATGGCGCTGTGCAGGCAGGCACCTACAACAGCCGGCGTCTCATCCCCGAGGTGCTTGTCAGGGGCGATGAATTCCATGTCATACGGCCGCGCCCGAGCTTCGAAGACCTGATCCGCCTCGATTCGCTTCCTGCCTGGCTCGACTGACGCCACGGGAACGCGAAAATGACGGGCGGCGGCGCTTTGCCCTCGTCTTCGCCACAAAGAATGCTATCCTTGGACCTCGCCAAGTCCGAGGCTGCAGAATTGTCGGCAGGACGATCGACGCCGAGTGAGAACCTTACGGATGAACGCTGCTCCGTCTGAAAGAGAGAGCACGAGACTTCCTGGAACCGATCTCAGGCTTGCGCGCCGTGTGCGTGCGAAGCGCGCGGTCGCGCGCCTCGTCCTCTTCATCGAACGTCTCGTACCACTTTTCCTCCCGGTGCTCGGCTTCGCGGCACTGTTCGTCTCTTTTGCCTGGCTCGGCCTCTACCGCATCTTTCCCGATTGGCTGCGTCTCGCGACGGTCTTCATTCTCACATTCGGTTTCCTGGCATCCTTGTTGCCGTTTGCGAAACTGCGCTGGCCCAGAGCCGACGAGGCCGACCGACTGCTGGAGGAGCGAAATCATCTCCCGCACCAGCCGGTCACCGCCCAGGATGACGTCCCGGCCTTCGAAACGGCATTCGCCCGCGCGCTCTGGAGCGAACACCAGAGACGTATGGCCGAGACGATCGCTTCTCTCGACGCCGGCACCCCACGCCCCGACATCGCGCGTCACGACAGGTTTGCACTGCGGACCATCCCTGCCTTGCTCCTGGTGACAGCTTTCGCCTACTCCGGTTCCAACGGAGCCGGCACGATTGCCGACGCTTTCCGCTGGTCGACATCCGGCGCAGCGGCACCGGACCTGCGCGTCGATGCCTGGATTACGCCGCCTGCCTATACCGGCAGGGCACCGGTTTTCCTGACGCGCCGGGAGTCTGGAGAGGACGGCGGGACACCTCCTGCGGTCAGCGTCCCCCAACACTCCAGAATGACGATCCGCGTGAGCGGAGGCAGCGGCGAGGAACAGGTCAGCTTTCAGCCCGTGAAGGCGGTGGAGGCTGTACCACTCGGAGCAGCAAAAACTGCTAACCCTGCCGGAGAACCGGCATCCGAAGCTGTCCAAGCCACAGGACAGACCTACGAGGCGGAACTCACCGAGAGCGGCGTGCTGGCCGTCGGTCCGGGCCGATGGACCATCGACGTGACACCTGACCAGCCGCCGCAGATTGCCTTCGACGGCACACCGCGGCGTAGCGTCAACGGTGCTCTCGAGATCGCTTTCAAAGGCCATGACGACTACGGCCTCGTCGAGGCACACGCCGAGATCGAGCCGACCGCCGCCAAACCCGACGCGACCCCGCTCTACCCGGCGCCCGAGTACAAGCTCGATCTGCCGCGTCGGAGCCCGCGCGACCCGAAGGGCACATCGAGCAGGAACCTGACGGAACATCCGTTGGCCGGACAAAAGGTAAAGATCACGCTGGTCGCCCGGGACGGGGCCGGTCAGGCGGGGCGCAGCGCTCCTTTCGAGATGACGTTGCCATCGCGAGAGTTCGCGCAGCCGCTTGCTGCGGCCGTCGCCGAGGAGCGGCAGGTCTTCGCACTGGATACCCGCGATCTTCCGAAGGCGATCGCGCTCAACGAAGCCTTGGCCATCAGGGCGGACGAGACGATCCCGAACCTCACGCATTTCCTGTTGATCCAGTCGGCTCAGGCGCGGATGAAGCTCGCACGCACAACGGAAGATCTGAAGGGCACCGCCGATTATCTCTGGGAGATCGCTCTCGGAATTGACGATGGCAACCTTTCGCTGGCCGAACGGAAGCTGCGGGAGGCGCAGCAAGCGCTGCAGGACGCGCTCGAGCGCAACGCTCCAGACGACGAGATCAAGAAACTTATGGACGAGCTTCGCGCGGCGATGCAGGACTTCATGAAAGCAATGGCCGAGCGCCAGCCCAATGCGGGCTCGGAGAACCGTCAGCAATCGGCACAAAACGTCCTGCGCCAGCGCGACCTGGAGAACATGCTGAACCAGATCGAGAATCTTGCCCGCTCGGGCAACCGTGATGCTGCGCGGGACATGTTGTCTCAATTGCAGCGGATGATGAACAATCTCCAGACCGCACGGCCGCAGCAGGGCAACCAGCAACAGAACAGCCAGGTACAGCAGCAGATCGACAAGCTCGGCGAACTGATGCAGGAGCAGCAGAAGCTCATGGAGGAAACCTTCAAGCTCGACCAGGCCCTGAAGGATCGCATGCAGCGTGGCGACCCCAGCGACGGTGAGGACGGCGAACTCACCGAGGAGCCGGGACAGCAGCCGGGCGGCCAACCCTCGCCGACCGACAACATGACTGCGGAGCAGCTACGCGAGGCCCTGAAGAATCTGCGGGCACAACAGGATGCGCTCGGGCGCAAGCTCGGAGACCTGCAGAAAGGCCTGAGCGATCTGGGTGTGAAGCCGGGCGAAGGCTTTGCCCAGGCGGAACGTGAAATGCGCGGTGCCGGCGAAGCTCTGGGCCAGGGCCAAGGCGAACGGGCGGTGGAAGGACAGGGCAAGGCGCTCGAAGCTCTACGCCAGGGTGCGCGCGACATGATGGGACAGATGATGCAGGCGATGCGCAACCAAGGTCAGGGCCAGGGCACACAGCAGGGTGACCAGACCGGCCGCGATCCGCTCGGGCGTCCCCGTCCGACCGACGGGCCGGAATTCGGCGACGATGTGAAGGTTCCCGACGAAATCGACGTCCAGAGAGCCAGAGAGATCCTCGAGGCGATCCGAGATAAACTCGGGAACAATCTCAGTCCCGAGCTGGAACGGCGCTATCTGGAACGATTGCTGGACATCCAATAGGCGGTGGAAGTCGTCCCGGCTTCAGATCGCAAGCGCTTGAGCCACTGCCTTGCGGATGTCGAGAAGCGAGAACGGTTTGTCGACCACGTCGACCACCTTCGTCATCAGGTCGTCAGCACGCTCGCGCTGCTCGGCGTAGCCGGTCATCAGCAATATCTTCAGGTCCGGAAACGCCGACGAGGCACGGTGCGCGAGTTCGATGCCGTCCATCACCGGCATGCGGATATCGGATAGCAAGAGATCAAAAGCGCCGTCGCCCAGCCTTTCCAATCCTTCGGCGCCGTCGGCGGCCTCTGCCGTATCATGCCCGTCGAGTCTCAGTGCACGGGCGACGAACGAGCGCAGCGAATCCTCGTCTTCCGTTATCAGAATCCTTGCCATGGGCATGCTCCCGTCATCCGTTCATATCGCTGCAAGTCACCAGAGTTTCCTTTGCGATCGGTAAACGGAAACGGCCGGTGACGGCGAGATGGTTAACAGGAACTTTGCAGAGGCGTGCTAGGCGTCGCCTTCCGCATCGCCGGTCACGACACCGACGAAGGGCAGCTCGCGGAATGCATAGGCCACGTCCATCCCATAGCCGACAACGAAGTAATCCGGGCACTCGAACCCGACGTAGTCAGCGTCAAACACCTCCTTGCGCTTCACCTTCTTGTCCAGGAGAACCGCGATAGAGACGTTGCGAGCACCACGCTCGTACATCAACGTCTTGGCAAACAGGAGCGTGCGCCCTGATTCCAAAATGTCGTCAATCAGCAGGACGTTGCGACCATGAACGTCGCTGTCGATGTCCTTGATGATACGCACCCCCTGGGACACGGTGCCTGTGCCATAGCTGGACAGCGTAATGAACTCGACCTCAGGTGCAAGTCCGGCATCATGCAGCGCCCGAATGAGATCGGCCGCAAAGATGAAAGAGCCCTTGAGAACGGAGATGACCAAAAGGTCCTCACAGGGACCGCTGGCAATCTCTGCAGCGAGTTGGCGATTTCGCTCGGCAATCTGCTCGGCCGTGTACAGGGGCTCGATGTTCTTTCCGCGGACGACGGGCATATTTCACTCCATGGGATGAAAGACCGTCGGCGACATGGTCGTGCCGACATGCTTGCCGACCCGCGATAACACAATCAGATGCTGCGGGCATCCTCGTCCGCGAAAGAAAGCCGCAGTTCCGGCAATTTTCCACCGGGATGCCGGAGGCGTGCGGCAAGACCCCGGCTCTCCCCCGCACCGATCGACCCGGTGGGAGTATCGATGAACGTACTGGCCACTACTTGGCCGCCGGAAAGCAGATCCGCTCGAACTCTCGGCATCGACCGCTGTCCCGGGCCATGATTTTCGATGATCGCATTGACGAGCAGCACCTGCATGCCGTTTGCATCCTGCGGCGTCAGCGTGACATGCGTGATGTCGAGCGCGACGGCGCGAATCGGCGAGGCCCGCTCCGGAGAAGCGAACAGACCTGCGGCTGTAAAGACGGCACCGAACACGAGCGCGACCAGAAACGCGAAGTTTCTATCAGACAGGCGTCCGAGTACTCCTTCGATACCGCGGACGACGCGACTGGCCAAGGCAGAAGAAGAGGAGGAGGACCGCTTTCGGGAAGCGGAGCTTAGAGGCCGGTTGTTGTGATTGTCGTTGCACCAGCTTTTGGCGCCCGCCGTGGGAATGTTCTTCGCGACGGTGACGAATTGTGCATCGGCGACGTCTGTCACGGACGTGCGGACCGGCGAAGTGCGCGCTACCCGGGAGGGACGCTCCGGTGGCAGCAGGTCGATGATTGTCTCGGCCGTCCGTCTGTGATTGCGGAATGCGCTCATCTTGCCCTCGCTGCGCGGCCCATCAAGGCGCCGCAAAACAGGCCATTGAAACGAATCCTCTCCAGTCGTAAATTTGAATGGTTAATGCTTCGCAAAGATTTGCCTGGAAGGCCGTCTTTCGACGCCAGTTTACCGTCTGTTAACCGAGTGCGTTAACAAGTCGCCAGAACTCGAGCACTGTCAGACCGGACCTGTCCGTTGATTCATTTCGAAAACGTCGGCCTGCGCTATGGAATGGGACCGGAGATCCTGAGAGATCTCACCTTCGACATCCCAAAGCGCTCCTTCCAGTTCCTGACCGGCCCCTCGGGCGCCGGCAAGACGACTCTGTTGCGTCTGCTCTTCATGTCGCTGCAGCCAACCCGCGGGCTGATCCGCAGCTTCGGCCGCGATGTGACGCAGATTCCGCGCAGCGAATTGCCGATGTTGCGGAGACGCGTCGGAATCGTCTTTCAGGATTTCCAGCTTCTCGACCATCTCACGACCTACGAGAATGTCGCTCTGCCCTTGAGAGTTCGGGGCAAGGACGAAGCTGCATATCGCAACGATGTCATCGAGCTCCTGAAATGGGTCGGTCTTGGTGAGCGCATCAATGTACTGCCGCCCGTCCTTTCGGGCGGCGAGAAGCAGCGCGTGGCGATCGCACGGGCACTGATCGACCGCCCCGAAATCCTGCTTGCCGACGAACCCACTGGGAATGTCGATCCGCCGATGGCGCGGCGTCTGCTGAGCCTCTTTCTCGAGCTCAATCGCCTCGGCACAGCGGTCGTCATCGCCACGCATGATTTTGCCTTGATGGACCAGATCGATGCGCGCCGCATGATCCTCACCGACGGACGGCTGGAAATCTATGATTGATCTGCAACGCCCGCTTCCCCGCAGCAAGCAGCCGCCGCGCCGGACGGAAATGCACGTCCGCCCCACGGCCCCGATCCTGCCGGCCTCCAACATACAGGGTAATGCCCTGATGGTGGTGATCGCCATCATGGCCTTTCTCGCCTGCCTGACGCTCGGCGCCGTCAGCATGGTGCGGGCGACGGCCGCCGGCTGGCAAAGCCAGATCTCCCGTGAAATCACCATTCAGATCAAGCCCGAGGACGGTCTCGACATGAACAAGGCGCTGGTTCGCGCCCGCGACCTTGCCTTGACCTTCGTCGGCGCCAAGAACGGCACGATCATGGACGACGATGCAACCGCCCGTCTCCTGGAACCCTGGCTTGGCACCGGGCTGGACATCAATGATCTTCCCGTGCCGCGCCTCGTCATCATCACCATCGACGAGACGCATCCGCCGGACTTCACAGCCATGCGTGCGCTGCTGAAGGAGGAAGTACCGCAGGCCTTCCTGGACGATCACCGCACCTGGGTGGACCGCCTTGTCTCCATGGCGCGGACCACCGTCCTCGTGGGTTCCGGCATTCTGCTGTTGGTCTTCATCGCCATGGTGCTGACCGTCGTCTTCGCAACGCGCGGTGCGCTCTCCGGTAACCGCCACATCATCGAGGTCCTGCATTTCGTCGGCGCCGAGGGCTCCTTTGTGGCGCAGGAGTTCCAGAAGCACTTCCTGAAGATCAGCCTCAAGGGCGCGGCCGCGGGAGGCCTCGCGGCGGCAACGCTCTTCGCACTGGCAAGCTACTGGCAGAGCCGATCGTTGGCGACACCCGAAAGCGACCAGACGGCGGCGCTCTTCGGCACCTTCAGCATTGGTTTCATGGGCTACCTTGGCATCTTCGCGACGATGATCGTCATTGCGCTGCTGACCACGCTTACCGCCCGCTTCACCGTCATCAGGACCATCTATGAAATCGATCTGATCCGTTCGGATCCTGCTCGCACGGATGGTCTGATCAGCGACTGAGGAAAGCCTGTTGACTTGCCACAAAGCCGCCTGTTCGCCGTGCCAAAAGGGCGGTATGCACAATATATGACGATGGGTCGGATGTCACGGATCACAGCAAGTCCGAAGATGCCGCGGCAGCGTCCCGCGCACGGTCTCTTCGCGCGACGTGGACCGCTGCGTCGCGTTCTGCGCTATGGCGGGATAGTCGCGATATTCATCTGTGCGTTGCTCGTCGCCGGCTTCCTGCGTTTTGCCGACCTCGTTACGACACTGAAACCGCCGACAGATGCCAAGGCCGATGCGATCGTCGTTCTAACCGGCGGATATCAACGGATCGATCAGGCGGTGGACCTCCTCCGGCGCGGCTCGGGCAACCGCTTGCTCATCTCCGGGGTTCATCCGGCGACGACGCCATCACAAATCCGGCGGATGACACAAAGTTCCAACGATCTCTTCGACTGCTGTGTCGACATTGGCTACCAGGCACTCGATACTATCGGCAACGCCAACGAAATATCCCGCTGGATTCACGACCGCGGCTATTCCCGGGTTTTGGTTGTGACCAACAACTACCATATGCCACGCAGCCTCATGGAGCTCCGGCGTATCGACCGCGCGACGGAGTTCATCGCCTATCCGGTCGTGAATTCCGACCTCAAGACGACGAACTGGTTTGCGAACCCGAGCGTTCTGCGCACGCTGCTTGCGGAGTACGGGAAGACCTTGGTCGCGTTCGCACGCGGTCTGGTGGGCTGGAGCATGGGAGACGGCTTGCGCTCGAGCACGACACTCGCCAAATCAGTCCGGTGATAGCGGTCCCGGGCGCTTTCTCTCGGACCTGATTTCGTATAGGCACGTCGCAACCACGTCGCGGGAAGCCTTTCATGATCGCCTTGCGTTCCATTCTCTTCAACACTGCTTTCTATCTGAATCTCATCCTGCGAATGATCGTGCTTTCGCCGATCTATTTCGTGATACCTCGCAAGAAGGCATTCTCGATCCCGAAGAACTGGGCGCTGTCCTGCCACTGGCTGATGAAGACGATCGTCGGAACCACATTCACGATCGAAGGGCTGGAGAACATCCCCAAGGGCGGATACATCCTGGCGCCGAAGCATCAGTCGTTCTGGGACACGTTCGCATTGCTGCCCTGGCTCGACGATCCGGTGTATATCCTGAAGCGCGAACTGCTCTGGATTCCCCTGTTCGGCTGGTACGCAAAGAAGCAACGGATGATCCCGGTGAACCGCGGCGCACGTGGCAAGGCCATGGCGGCGGTCATGGCGCAAACGGCCGACGAGGTGCGCAATGGACGACAGCTCATCATCTATCCGGAGGGAACGCGCCGCCCCCCCGGCGCGCATCCGGAATACAAATATGGCATCGCCCGGCTCTATCGCGATCTTCAGGTGCCGGTCGTGCCGGTGGCTATGCATCCGGGTCTCTTCTGGCCGCGCCGCAAATTCCTTCGTTTCCCGGGCCACTTCAAAGTGCGTATCCTGCCCCCGATCGAACCCGGGCTCGATCCGGACGCATTCTTCGAGAAACTCATGAGTGTCCTCGAAGCGGCAAGTGACGAATTGCTGGTCGAGACCGCGAGAGAAAACCCGCATGTTCCGCTCCCACCGACGGCAAAGCTCCGTCTCAATGAGCTTGCAAGAGAAGCATCGGCAAACGAGGACCGCTGACCGTCATATGGATTGCCCTTGGACGGGCCCGGTGGCATATCAACCGATTGCCGCTAGTACCTGTTCCAGCCAGTGATCCCTTATGCCCATCTCCTGCAAATGTGCGACGGTATTCGCGACATATGCCCGATTGGGACCGGATCGCCCGACTGCCTGGCTTACGATGCCCGCGGCGTCGGTAATCGTCATGGCGCCGGCATATTGCCGATGACTGCGATCCACTACGTAAGTGACCGCCGAAACAGTGCGGCCGTCATTGAGCGCTATCGGCATTGAGCGCTCGCGGTAAACATGGGTAACGAGTTCGCGTTCGCGCAGATAGCCGAGTGTGGCATCCCACTCCGGCGCAGCAACACGGAAGGCCACGCCGCGGCACGAACCTCCACGATCGAGGCCCAACACCAGACCCGGACGCTCCTCGGTTCCCCGATGCACCCATGAATGGACACAAAGCGAGCGCCGATAGCCGAAGGTTCGGGCTTGCACCCGCTCCTCGAAGGGGAAGCCGGGGTTCCACATCAGCGATCCGTAGCCAAAGACCCAAAATTCGTCCATATCCGGCATCATCTCAGTGCGTTCGAATTATCCCATCATGGAGTGCCCGATGGCATCGTCAACCCGATCCGGTCAGACAGCTGTGACACGGAAAATCGTCCTGCTCGGCGTGCTCGTCGTCCTGGCGATAGGCGTCTATAGCGGAGGCTGGATGCTCGCCGCAACCCTGATGCGACAGCGCGTTTCAGAACTCTTCGACGGCGGCGACACGGCAGGCGCTGAGGTTCGCTGCAACGATATGGATATCCGCGGCTATCCCTTTCGAATTGGTCTCTTCTGTTCGTCGATCACTGTTGATGACCGCTTCAATGGCATTTCCGCGTCGCTCGGCGCGTTCCGTTCCGCTGCCCAAGTCTACGCACCTAGCCACTTCGTTGGGGAAATGGATAGCCCTGCGGAGGTGCGATCGGCCCTCGGCTTCTCCTTCTCGGTGCAATGGGAGAAACTGCACTCCAGCGTTAGTGCCTGGTTCGATGGCCTGTCCCGCTCCTCACTCGTAACCGAGGGTTTGAAGATCGACGCCACAGCGGTGGCGGACGGCAGCACTGCCACGGTACAAACCGAGCATGGGGAGTTCCATATCCGCCGCAACGGAGAAGACCTCGACGCCGCTGCCCTGGTGACGAACGCAAGCGTCCTCATGCCGAAGGCCACACCACTCACTCTGCCGCCTGTCTCCGCCAGCCTCGACGTGACAATGCTCGGCAAGGCCGCCTTGCTCGATCCGGTGCATGACGCTACTGCCGCCGAGCTCTACGGGAGCAAGGGCGAAATCCGGCGGCTCGTGATCGATCTCGGGCAGGGTCGCGTCCTGACTGCCAGCGGTCCCTTGTCTGTTGGCGACGATGGCAACCTCTCTGGCAAGCTCCACCTGGAGCTTGAGAAGGTCGAGGGCTGGAAAGACGCACTCACGGTCGCCTTTCCTGACTCCGCGGTCGAATTCGACAACGCAGCGAAGGTGCTCGCCGCACTTTTCGGAGGGAAGGATTCCGGCTCCGCCGAGCTCATCTTGCATGAAGGCGTCGTCTCCGTCGGGATCATACCGATCGGTGTCCTGCCGCCCCTCTGATGATCAGCCCTTTTTCTCGTCCAGGGCGTGGCGGCCGAAGTCAGGCGCATCGACGTCCTGACCTGCTTCCACGATCGAGCGACGGATCGCCCGCGTGCGGGTGAAGAGCTCGAAGAGCTTGTCGCCCTCTCCCCAGCGGATCGCGCGCTGCAGGTAGGCGAGATCTTCCGAGAAGCGCGCCAGCATTTCGAGGATGGCGTCACGGTTATGCAGGCAGACATCGCGCCACATGGTGGGATCGGATGCTGCAAGGCGGGTAAAATCGCGGAAACCAGACGCGGAATACTTGATCACTTCCGATTCCGTAACCGTCTCCAGATCATCCGCCGTGCCGACGATGTTGTAGGCGATAATGTGCGGCAGATGGGAAACGATCGCGAGAACCTTGTCATGGTGCTGCGGGTCCATCTCGTCGACCCTCGACCCCAGCGCTTCCCAGAAAGCCCTGAGACGGGTTAGCGCTCCGGCATCGGTCCCCGGCAGTGGTGTCAGGATGCACCAGCGCCCCTTGAAAAGACCGCAGAAGCCGGCGTCCGGACCGGATTTCTCCGTGCCGGCGATCGGGTGTCCGGGCACGAAGTGGATACCCGGCGGCATATGGGGTGCTATCTGTGCGATGACGGACGCCTTCGTCGACCCGACGTCGGTAACAATCGCGCCGGGCTTCAGATGCGACGCAATCTGCCTGGCGACACTCTCCGACGCTCCGACCGGAACCGAGATGATCACGAGGTCAGCGCCCTCGACCGCCTCGGCGGCGGAAAGTGTGTAGCTGTCGCCGAGTTCCAGTTCCTCGGCCCGCTTCAGCGTATCCGCCGAACGGGTCGAGATCACGATCTTGCCGGCCAGTCGCTGGTCCTTCACGTCGCGTGCGATAGACGAACCGATAAGGCCGATGCCGATAAGCGCGATCTTTTCGAAATGCACGTCCGTCATCCGCGGCGCCCCATAAACTCACGCAGGGCGTCGATGACACCGAGATTGGCTTCGTCGCTACCGATCGTCATCCTGAGCGAATTGGCAAAACCGTACCCGCGGACTGCGCGCAGAATGTAGCCGCGGCTGGTGAGAAAGGCGTCTGCCTCCGCCGCCCGCTTGCCCTCCACGTCCGGGAAATGAATGAGCACGAAATTGGTGACCGAAGGCGTCACGTCGAGGCCGATCTCTGCAAGAGCCTCCGTCACCTTCTCCAGCCAGAGCCGGTTGTGGGTTACAGCCGTTTCCACGAATGCCTGGTCTCTGATCGCGGCAGCGCCTGCCGCAATCGCCGGCGCATTGAGATTGAAGGGCCCACGCACCCGGTTCATCGCGTCGACGATCTCCGCCGGGGCGTAGAGCCATCCAATGCGCAAGGCCGCGAGACCGTAGACCTTCGAGAAGGTCCGCGTCATCACGACGTTGCGGTTCCCCGAGACCAGCTCGATGCCGGCTTCGTAATCGTTACGGCGAACATATTCCGCATAGGCAGCATCAAGAACGAGGATGACATGAGCCGGCAGCCCGGCCTGAAGGCGGCGGATCTCGCTGACCGGCACGTAGGTTCCGGTCGGATTGCCGGGATTGGCGATGAATGCGATCTTCGTCTTCTCGGTGACGGCAGCCAGAATGGCATCGACGTCGACAGTGCAGTTCTTTTCATTCACCACCACCGGGGTGGCGCCGGCGCCCATGATCTGGATCTTGTAAACGAGGAATCCGTGCTCGGTGATGATGCCCTCGTCACCGGGGCCGAGATAGACGTGGCAAAGAAGCCCGAGCAGTTCATCCGAACCGTTGCCGCAGAGAATGTTCGCCATGTTCAGGCCATGAACCTCGGCAATCGCCTCGCGCAGGGCCGTTGCCTGTCCGTCCGGATAAAGCTCGAGATGGCCGGCGCTCTGCTTGAAGGCTTCAATCGCCGTCGGGCTGGGCCCGAGGGGCGTCTCGTTGGACGAGAGCTTGAACACGCGCTCGACGCCCGGAGCATGCTCCTTGCCTGGCACATAAGCGGCAATGTCGAGGATACCGGGGCGCGGCGTAGGCTTGGTCATGTCGCTGCTCGTCGAACTACTGGTGAGGTGATAACTACCGGCGGAGGCGCGGTTTCGGGTTCAGAGCCATTAGAACGGAAACCGCCATTTGTCGAGGGTTGCGCGCCTGCCGGAAGGGGTCATCCGTCGGCGGACTGCCGGACGGTCGGCACACCGCGCGGCGCCAGGGCGGGGGCAAAAACACGACGGGAGACGCGCGCCTTCACCGGAAGGCCCTGGTACAGCCGCTTCTGCGCTTCGACGATGATGACGCCGGAAAAGGCTGGCCAAATGAAACGGCCCACGCGCTCGAAGTTCCGTCGCAGGCGCAGCACGGCTCTTATCTTCGACGGCGGGAAAAACAGAGCCTCTGCACTCGCTCCGGGGGTGAAGTTCGTCTCTCTCAGCAAGGTTGTGAGCTGACCACGCGAATAGGGCCGTCCGGAGCCGAAGGGGGTATGTTCCATCCGCGCCCAGACGCCGCGGCGGTTCGGCACCACGATCACCAGCCGCCCGCCCGGGGCCAGCACGCGCCAGATCTCCTTGAGGGTTTCGCGCGGATCCTCAGCGAATTCGAGAGAGTGCACCATCAGCACACGATCGATGGAGGAGTCCGGAAGTGGTAGCTCCTCTTCAAAGACCAGTGCAGTGGCGGACGGTTCGCCGACAGGCCAGTTTACCGCGCCTTGTCCGGCCGGCATGAAGGCAAAGGTCCGTTCCGTATCGGCCCGGAAGCGATCCAGAAACGGAACGCAGTAGCCGAGACCCACGAGACGCTCCTGCGGCAGCCGGCTCCAGAGCGATGCGAGTGCCATCCCGATCGAGTGCTCGGCCATTCGCCCGAGGCGCGAATGATAGAATTGGCGGAGATCGACGATATCGACGTGCATGGGCAATTGATATCAGTCGCTGGTTGGACTTCAAGGCCAAAGACGTTACATTCCGCGCAACGAAGCAGAGACGGACGGATCCCATGAAGGCGTTGGAACTCGAAATCTTTCTTTGCCGCAGCGATAATTTCGGTGTCCTTCTCCACTGCCACGAAAGCAAGCTGACAGCATCGATTGACGCCTCTGAATACGCTCCGATAGTCGCCATGGCCGATCGGCGGGGCTGGAATATCACCCATATACTGACGACGCATCACCATGGAGACCACGTCGAGGCCAATCTTGCACTCAAGGATCGCTATCGCTGCGAGATCATCGGGCCGCGCAACGAAGCCGTGGCGATCCCGGGCCTCGATCGGGCTGTGGGTGATGGCGATTCGTTCGGCTTCGGAGGCCATGTCGTTCAGGTAATCGAGACTCCCGGCCACACGGCCGGTCATGTCTGCTATCATTTTCCCGACAGCAAGCTGCTGTTTGCCGCAGACACCCTCTTTGCGCTCGGCTGTGGCCGACTGTTCGAACGCCCGGCAGCCGACATGTGGCACTCCCTGCAGAAGCTTGCGGCTCTGCCCGACGAAACGGCAGTCTACTTCGGCCACGAATACACACTGGCGAATGCCCGCTTTGCCCTGACGATCGATCCTGATAACGAGCGACTGAAAACACGTGCCGACGAGATCGAGAGGCTGCGCGCGGAAGGCAAATTTACGATTCCGACGACAATCGGACTGGAGAAGGAGACGAATCCGTTCCTTCGGGCGTCAGATCCGGCAATCCGCCGCAATCTTCTGATGGAAGGTCGGACCAACGAGGAGGTCTTTGCGGAAATTCGCCGGCGCAAGGACCGCTTCTGATGCGCGCCGAAGACATCGTCGCGGCGCTCGGAATGCAACCTCATCCGGAAGGCGGCTGGTATTCCGAAACCTTTCGCGATGCGGCTGACATCGGCCGCGGTCATTCGACAGCGATCTATTATCTGTTGACGTGCGGCCAGCGATCGCATTGGCACCGCGTCAGGGACGCCGCGGAGGTCTGGCACTACTACGCCGGTGCCCCGCTTGCTCTTCATCATGCCGCGGATGGCGTCACCGCCGAGACGATCCGCCTCGGTCCCGCCCTGCTGAAGGGCGAGCGACCACAGGCCGTGATCCCCGCCAATTGCTGGCAGGCGGCCGAAAGCCTCGGGGAGTACACCCTGGTCGGGTGCACTGTCGCTCCAGGCTTCGACTTCTCCGCCTTCGAAATGGCACCTCCTGGCTGGTCACCGGGACAGGGCTAGAGGCTCGCTGCGGGCCTTGCGAGCGCCAAGGTGAGAATGCACTGGGCACCGTAATAGCTGATCC
The DNA here is from genome assembly GCF_048159625.1 of Ciceribacter azotifigens. Taxonomy (NCBI): domain Bacteria; kingdom Pseudomonadati; phylum Pseudomonadota; class Alphaproteobacteria; order Hyphomicrobiales; family Rhizobiaceae; genus Ciceribacter; species Ciceribacter azotifigens. The sequence continues at coordinate 58,411 of NZ_JBLQTA010000005.1, forward strand.
AGACATAGTAGGATGCAGCCCGGCTCATGGCATAGTTCGGCCTAAGCACGAACCGTTGCAGGGCGAGCACGGCGTCTGAGCTCATGAAGACGGCCGCCCCGAGAAAGACGGTCGGCGCCTGAACGATCAATGCAAGCAGTGCCATCCCGAGGATAACCAGGCCGTAGACGGACACCGCCACGCGATGCTGCCCTGCGTGTCTGCGCAGGAGCGGCAGAATGATAACGATCGCGGCCACCGACACCGCTCCGGCGGCAACTCTCCAGACCTCGGACGAAAGGACCGACGGAGCGGCCATCGAAACGAAGAGAGCCCCATATGCGAGGTGGGCTGCGAGGAACGATGCGAGACCATTCCTGAATGCGCCTTCTCCATCGTGCGCAAGAAAGGCGTCGCCCGCGGCGCTCAGAAGCAATGCCGCCAGCAGCAGCGCGGGTGCGTCGACGGACCAGGCAAATCCTGCGAGCAGGGTTACCGGCAGTGTCTTCGAGACTGTCCGGAGAACGCTCGGCGCGCGACCGAGAAAGGCGGTGTAGAACAGGCCGAGCGCAACCGACAACCACAGCCAGACAGCAGACGAGATTTCCATCCTTCTGCCCGCCGATTAACTGGCGACGGGCGCGATGGAAGCAGCAGATGGCATGGGCGAACGCACGAGGGCGGCCAAGAACCGGATCTGTGTCATCCTCGATCTCACCTTCCCCCTTGCGGGCGTTGACGATCCCGCGATGACCTCAGCCGTCGAACTTCACGGCCCTGATATAGAGCGGACCCATGCGGGTCGGCACGCGAGCGTAGACCGGAGCATATACCTTGAGCAGCGCCGTCTTGGCAAACCAGATCTCCATGTCGGTCGCCTGACGCAGATACTCGATATCCTTGCGCCCTTTGCGGAATCCGGATTTCGGAACATAGCGAATGGCGCAGACGATCGCCTCTCCTTCAACGTCGCCGACGGAAAAGCGCGAGCTTCCTTTTGGAGACAGGACCAGGTCCATCCGGCTCTCGCCGTCGAAGATCGGCAGTGTCCTGCGACAAACGTCCTGACCGTCCGGCACGATCATGCCGCTGATCGGATCCAGTACCGACTTCAGGTCGCGATCGGTAACATCGATCCAGTTGCGTGGCTTTCTTTTCGGTGTCGGCCTGATCTCGGCCTTGACGACGTTTCCGTTCCGGTAACGCACGTCATACGTCTGAACCTTGTTGTTGGACTTGTAGACGAGCGAATAGCGCGAAGCCTGCATCCGGTCCTTCATCAGCACCCCGGAAACACTGGTCTGTGCCGAGATCTTCGCGATGACGTCGACGATTCCGGCTGATCTGACATCGCCGGAAATGGTATAGCCGCTGCTGAGAACCTTCGTCACGAACGACGCATGCGCGATCGGCAGGATGCCGAGCGACACGTTGTATTCGGTCTCGTATCGGATGTCGCCCTCGGCTCCCGCGGGTGCGACGGAAGCCATCGCTGCGAATGCAAACGTCAGGACGCTCAGATAACGTTTCATGTAGCTTGGTCCGGCCCCTAAACTGAGCTGCGAGGGTAGAAGTCCCTTCGCGCAGGCTACCTTTGAACCAGAACATGGCAAGAAAATAGCATGCCGAGCGTACAATTGACGGAATCTCCGCCGTCAGGCTTGACGTGCGCGGCCAGTCTGACTATAGAACCGCAACTTTCCAATCATGCCTAGTTGGATTGCGCACCGGTTTTCCGGCACCGATCCGATGGCCAAGAAGAATAGGTGTATCATGTCCCGCAGTTGCGAATTGACCGGCAAGGGCGTCCAGTCGGGCCACAACGTGAGCCACGCGAACAACAAGACCAAGCGCAAGTTCCTTCCGAACCTGTGTGACGTCACCCTGATCTCGGACGCTCTCGGCCAGCGTTTCCGCCTGCGCGTTTCGGCCGCTGCCCTGCGCTCGGTCGAGCATCGCGGTGGCCTCGACGCCTTCCTTCTGAAGGCTGACGAGAAGGAACTGAGCATGCGCGCCCGCCTGCTGCGCCGCCAGATCGTCAAGAAGACCGCCGAAGCCGCGTAAGCGTCTTCGAGGCTGAAGGATCGTAAGGCTTGTGCGGCTTGCGCCGCTCAGGCCTTTTCCTTTTGAAAGAACCGTCCCTCCAACTGGTGGCATCACCCAGGATAAAAAAATGCAGATGACACGCTATATCTTCATCTACAGCCTGTTGATGACGGCCGTCGTGGTCGCATCGAACATCCTCGTCCAGTATCCGCTTTCCGGCGAGCTCGCGGGTATCCAACTCGGCGACATTCTGACCTACGGTGCGTTCACCTACCCGGTCGCGTTTCTGGTCACCGACCTGACGAACCGCCAGTTCGGCCCGGCGATTGCCCGCAAGGTTGTCTTCGTCGGCTTCCTCGTCGGTGTAGGACTTTCGTTCGCGACGTCACAGCCCCGCATCGCGATCGCGTCCGGATCGGCCTACCTCGTCGGGCAATTGCTGGACATCGCCGTCTTCAACAAGCTGCGCCGGATGACCTGGTGGAAGGCCCCGCTCTTTGGCTCGATCTTCGGCTCGGTGACAGATACGGTGATCTTCTTCTCCCTGTCCTTTGCCGCGATTTTCAGTCTCATTGGCCCGAATGACGATTTCGCAATCGGCTCGGCACCGATCCTCGGAATCTTCGCCTTGGAGGCCCCGCGCTGGGTCTCGTGGGCGATCGGCGATTTCGCCGTCAAGATGCTGGTGGGGCTCATCATGTTGCTGCCCTACGGAGCGCTGATGAATACGATCCGCCCGATGACGCCCCTGAAGAGCGTCTGACGGGATAACCCGATCAGGAGATGGCCGCCGGCTGATGCCGTGCGGCCATTTTCATTCGACGAGACGGAATTCCAGAAGCAGCGTCCGCTGCAGGATCGAATGGTTGTCGTCCGACACCATAAAGAGATGCACGGAACCGTCTTCGGCCTGAACAGCGTCAAGCCCCTCCATGTTGTCAATCTGGTAACCGAGATCCGCTTCAAGGATCGTGTCGCCCTCGACGACGGCTCCGGGTCTCAATGTGTCGCCGGATATCCTCACGATACGCATTCCGACGCCATCGGAGAGATTGAAGCGACGCTGGAGCAAGAGCAGGTCGCCACCGGGAAGAAAAGCCCCATCCGTGACGTCGAAGTCGTCGCTCGTTCTGACGCGGAATGCGCCACGCAACGGTCCGTCGAGAATACCGGCGAGGCGGTACTCATCCCGGTTGCGGCTCTTCTCGGCCACAGCCACCAGAGCGCCTCCGAGAGGGCTTGCAACCGGCGACAACGCAAGCGTCTCCAATCCACCATTGTTGCGCAGCTCGTCGGTCACAAACGGCAGGGGCAGGGATTCGCCGGGCAGTGCCGTCTCGAACTTGGAAAGCGGCGAGAAGACAGTGACGCGGTGGCGCTGCTCATAGCTCACGACCACCTCGTCTCCACGGATCGCGAGGCTCTCCGCGTCAACCGACCATTTGTTCTGGTTATAGCTGCCGTCGACGTCACGCATTGACGTCAGCCACACGTCGTCCACGCCCGAGAGACGTCCTTCGCCGTCGCGCCGGATTTCGCCCTTCAGCCAGTGGCCGGTATCGAGCACGCCGATGAAATGCCGCCCATCGGGCAGGAAGCGGATCGAGGACCACGCACCGAACGCCATCTCGGCCGAGGACAATTCCAGTCCCCCGAGAAATTCGAGTGCCCCGAAACGAGTGGTTTGCGACGCACGGTCGAAGAGATGGATCGGCGCGCTCGCGACCGCGATGTGCTCGGGCTCCTCGGCAACCCCGTCATGCACCATGAGAGCCGCCCCGACGAAGAGGGCGGCACCGATCTGTACGAAAATTGAAGGTTTAGCCCGCACGGCGCAAGCGATCGCCCCGCGGCGCCCGGGATTTGTCCTCGAAAAGCGCCGCAAGCTGCTCGGTCATCGCGCCCGCCAGCTCATCGGCGTCGACGATGGTCACCGCGCGGCTATAGTAACGGGTGACGTCATGCCCGATGCCGATTGCCAGCAGCTCGACCGGCGACCGGCTTTCGATCTGATCGATCACGGCACGCAGATGCCGCTCCAGATAGTTGCCCGGATTGACCGACAGCGTGGAGTCGTCGACCGGCGCGCCGTCGGAGATCATCATCAAGATCTTTCGCTGCTCACGGCGGCCGAGCAAACGGCTATGCGCCCACATCAGTGCCTCGCCGTCGATATTTTCCTTGAGCAGGCCTTCGCGCATCATCAGGCCCAGATTGCGACGCGAACGGCGCCAAGGGGCATCGGCCGACTTGTAGACGATGTGCCGGAGATCGTTGAGGCGACCCGGCGTCGGCGGCTTTCCGCTTGCAAGCCATTTCTCGCGGGACTGGCCGCCCTTCCACGCCTTGGTGGTAAAGCCGAGAATCTCGACCTTCACGCCGCAGCGCTCGAGTGTGCGCGCCAGGATGTCGGCGCAGGTCGCGGCGACGGTGATGGGGCGCCCGCGCATCGAACCGGAATTGTCGATGACCAGCGTTACGACAGTATCCCGGAATTGCGTGTCGCGCTCCATCTTGAAGGAGAGCGGCTGCATGGGATCGATCACCATGCGCGTCAGGCGAGCGGTGTCGAGATAGCCTTCCTCGAGATCGAAGTCCCAAGAGCGGTTCTGCTGCGCCATCAGGCGACGCTGCAGCCGGTTCGCAAGGCGTCCGACGGCGCCCTGCAGATGCGCAAGCTGCTTGTCGAGGAAGGCGCGCAACCGATCGAGTTCCGCTTCGTCGCAAAGCTCCTCGGCCGTGATGACTTCGTCGAACTCCGTCGTGTAGATCCGGTAGTCGACCTTCTCGTTGAAATCGTCGAAGGGGCTCGCCGGACGACGCATCTCACCGGGCGTTTCGGAATCATCCTCACCCTCGTCCATCATCTCGTCTTCGGAGATCTCGGCGCCGTCCATCTCGCCTTCTTCCATCTGCTCTTGGGAGGCTTCGCTCTCCTCCGCAGGCGCAGCGTCCTGGCCGGCTTCTTCCTCAGCGCTTTCCTGATTTTCCTCGTTGCTGCGCGGCTGATCCTCGTCGGTCGTATCTTCCTGTTCGCTTTCCTCGGACTCGTCGCCGAAGTCCTCGGCCATTTCCATCGCGCTCAGGATATGGCGCACGACCCTCGCAAACGCCTGCTGGTCATTGATGGCGCCGCTCAGCCCTTCGAACTCGCTCGAAGCCTTGTCCTCGATGAAGGGGCGCCAGAGATCGAGAACCTTGCCCGCACTTTCCGGCGGCTTCTCACCCGTCAGCTTTTCCCGCACCAGCATCGCCATGGCTTCGGAGAGCGGGGCATCCTCCTGCCGGCTGATGCCGGAGAAATTTGCCTTGGCGTATTTCTCGGCGTTCATCATCTGGAGGTTCGCGGCCATGCCACGCATCCGCAAGGCGCCGATCGATTCGACCCTAGCCTGTTCGACGGCGTCAAAAACCGCGCGGGCATCGACGCCCTGGGGCGCCATGGCCGAATGGACCTTCTGGTCATGACAAGCGAGCCTGAGGGCCATGGAGTCGCCGAGCCCGCGCGTCACGGCGAGCTCGTGCGCTGTGGGACGCTTGGAGAGTTCGGGCAAACGCACGCGCTCGCCCGCGAGGCCCGGACGCTCGTTGGCGAAGACAACCTCGACTTCACCGTTGCCGGCCACCGAGCGAACACACCCGGTGATCGCCCGTCGCAGCGGTTCCGTATCCGCCGCCGAACCTGACTTTGCCCTGATATTGTCGCCCGGCCCTGCCATCGTCAGAATGCTTCCTTACGCACCGAGAACGATGTTCGCGGCACTCTCCTTCAATTCGACCCCGAAGGCGCGCTGGTACTGTTCCGCGACCAGGTTGCGCTCGAGTTCGTCGCACTTGTTGAGGAAGGTAACACGGAAAGCGAACGCGACGTCGCCGAAGATTTCGGCATTTTCCGCCCAGGTGATGACTGTGCGCGGGCTCATCACGGTCGAGAGATCGCCGTTCATGAACGCCGATCGGGTGAGATCGGCAAGCCGCACCATGCGCGAGACGGTCTCGCGGCCCGCCTCTGTCGAGGCGAAGCTCTTCACCTTGGCGAGCACGATGTCGACTTCCTTCTCGTGCGGCAGGTAGTTGAGCGTGGTCACGATCGACCAGCGGTCCATCTGTGCCTGGTTGATCTGCTGTGTGCCGTGGTAGAGGCCCGTCGTATCACCGAGCCCGACGGTGTTGGCCGTCGCAAACAGACGGAACGCCGGATGCGGACGGATGACACGGCTCTGGTCGAGGAGCGTCAGGCGGCCGGAGGATTCCAGAACACGCTGGATCACGAACATCACGTCCGGACGACCCGCATCGTATTCGTCGAACACCAGAGCGACGTTGTGCTGGTAGGCCCAGGGAAGGATACCGTCCTTGAACTCGGTGATCTGCTTGCCGTCCTTCAGAACGATCGCGTCCTTGCCGACCAGGTCGATACGGCTGACGTGGCTGTCGAGGTTCACGCGGACGCAGGGCCAGTTGAGACGAGCCGCAACCTGCTCGATATGCGTCGATTTGCCCGTCCCGTGGAAGCCCGACACCATCACGCGCCGGTTATGCGCAAAACCGGCGAGGATCGCGAGCGTGGTTTCGCGGTCGAAGAGGTAGTCGGGATCAAGATCCGGCACGTAGGCGTCGCCGGTGCTGTAGGCCGGGACACGGATGTCACTGTCAATTCCGAACACCTCCCGGACGGAAATGGTCGTGTCGGGAAGATTGGACACGTCAAGGTCAATTTTGCTCATCGTCTCTCCATGCCGGACGGCGACGACCGGCTGCATATAGAATGCGTATTTCGTAGCGTTTTCGACTAACAGAAGCCAGACTGCTTTAGCAGTTGATACGCTTGGATAACAGCGCGAAAACGGTCTTCCGATCCCCTATCGCCGCCATTTGCGTCCGGGTGATGCTTTTTCACAAGCTCCTTGTAGCGGCTCTTGATCTCGCTCGCAGACGAGCTCCCCGGAAGGCCGAGCGTGTCGAGCGCCTTGGCTTCCAGGCTCTTGAGTTTTCGGGCCTGCGGCGGGAAGCGTGCACCCGCGCCGCGGGACTGTCCGACAAAACCAAAGGGGTCCTTGACCCGCGAATGCGTTCCGGCCGTACCGGAACGCAACGTCGAATGCAGTGGACTATTCCGCGCCGCCTTGTTGACGCCGACCGTCCAGGTCGGGCGATGACCGGTGATCGCCTCCTTCTGATAGCGGGCGATCTCGGTGTCCGACAGGCCGGAGAAGTAGTTATATCCCTTGTTGTATTCCTTCACGTGCTCGAAGCAGAACAGGAAAAACTGCCCCTCCGCATTGCGACCGACCGGCGCGCGATGGACTCCGGCCTTGTCGCAGCCATCCCACTGGCACGTCGGCGTGGCAGGACCGGCATCCTGCTCCTTCTTGCGACGGGTGCGGATGCGATCGAAGTATTTTGAGTCGAGGTTCATCATCGAATTATGGGGTTCCGCTTGCCTTGCGGCAAGAATTGACAAATCAGAATGTTCTTGGCTTTGTGGGAGCTTTTCGCTCTCGCAGCAAAGTCGGAGATAGCCTTAATGTCGGTCCGCTCAACAATAGAAGCCAAGCTCGTCGACGCCTTTCATCCGGAGCGCCTGCTGGTGCTCGATGAAAGCATGCAGCACGCCGGACATCAGCCCGGCATGACCGGATCCGGCGAGACGCATATGCGCATCCGGATCGTGGCCGACGCATTCTCCGGAATGAGCCGTGTCGCCCGCCACAGGGCCATCACCGACCTCCTGACGGCGGAGTTCGACGCCGGCCTCCACGCCCTCGCTATCGAGGCTGCCGCTCCCGGCGAAGAGACACGCTGGTAGAACGCAAACACAGCGACTTCGATCCGCGGCATTTCTCCGCGGATCAACGCCATTTCGCCGCCCCGGTTGAGAGCGAGACGAGCGCACTGGAGCAGCGCGATGGGGCGCATGCCGGGCGGGAACAATTATCCCGGATGCTTTTCCTGAAGGAAGCTGGACACCTCCGAGGCCGCGACATCGTCGGCAACAAACGACTGGCCGATGCCGTGGGTCAGGATGAATGTGAGCTTGCCGCCCTTGACTTTCTTGTCCTGGGCGATCGCCTCCATCAATATATCGGTCGGCGGAAGCTCGCCTTCAATATCCCCCATCGTCGTCGGAAGGCCGACGGCCTTGAGATGGGCCGCAACCCGCTCGGCGTCGTCCGGGCTCGCGAGATTGAGGCGCGCGGAAAACTGGTGCGCCAGCACCATACCGATTGCAACCCCCTCCCCGTGGACGAGACGCTTGCTGTCATACCCGGTCGCCGCCTCGAGTGCGTGGCCGAAGGTATGGCCGAGATTGAGCAACGCGCGACGCCCGAGTTCGCGCTCGTCGGCAGCGACCACTTCCGCCTTCGCCCGGCAGCTCGTGGCAATCGCCTCGGCACGCGCCTCACCGCCGGCGAAGACATCCTTCCAGTTTCGTTCGAGCCATTCGAAGAAGTCTGGCTTGTCGATCAGCCCGTATTTGACCACTTCGGCGTAACCTGCCCGGAATTCACGCTTGCTCAGGCTGCCGAGGACCGCCGTATCCGCAAGCACGAGATCCGGTTGGTAGAACACGCCGACAAGGTTCTTGCCCTGGCGGGTATTGATGCCCGTTTTGCCGCCGACCGAAGAGTCCACCTGCGCCAGAAGCGAGGTCGGGATCTGCACGAAACGGACACCCCTGCGGACAATCCCGGCTGCAAAGCCGGTCAGATCACCGATCACGCCGCCGCCAAGTGCGATGACGGCGTCGTTGCGCTCGATCCGGGCCTCGAGGAGAACATCACAGACCCGCATCAGATGCTCGAAGCTCTTGGTCTTCTCGCCTGCCGGCAGACTCAGCGACACAGCCTCGATCCCATCCGTCTGCAGGCTGTCCATCAACGCGTCGAGATAGAGGGGACCGACATGCTCATCGGTAATGATTGCAGCCTTACGCCCCTTGATGCGGGTGGATATCTCGCCACCCGCGCGCGCGATCAGGCCCCTCCCAATAAGGATGTCATAGGCCCGGTCACCGAGCGGCACATGGACGAGACGTTCCGAACTCTCAACTTCACTCATATTTGCGGCCTTTGGTACAGTATTCCACGATCGCCTCGAGCACCTCGTCGACGATGACTTCCTTGCGCTCGTCCCGCGACTGAACCGTCACGTCCGCCAGTCCATAGACTGGATAGCGCTGGTTCATCAGGTTTTCGAGCGTCTGCTTCGGATTTTCCGTCTTCAGCAGAGGGCGATGATCGCGCTTGTTAACACGCTCCCAGAGCACATCCAGATCAGCCTTCAGCCACAACGAGATCCCACCGCGCTCGATCTGCCTGCGCGTCTTTTCGTTGATGAAGGCGCCTCCTCCGGTCGATATCACCCGCGGACCGGTTCTCAGAAGCCGCTTGATGACCCGCGTCTCTAGCTCGCGGAACTCGCTCTCGCCATAGGCGGCAAAGAGTTCGCTGATCGTCATCCGTGACACCCGCTCGATTTCGGCATCGGTATCGACGAAGGGAAGACCGAGCTGCGAGGCCGTCATGCGGCCGATCGCCGACTTCCCGGCGCCCATCAGTCCGACGAAGACCAGATTTCTGCGCCCGAGCGCTGCGCGGGCACGCGCACTCAGCGACGGGGCAAGGGGTGGGGTCAAATCGGTCATCGGCCTATTCACGTCTCTTTTGAGAACGGTATTGACAAATGCGGGCCGAGCGTCAAGCCACAGTGACCGAAAGAGGTACCCGCCGCGGGCTTGCAACGGCTGCAAGCCCTCTTCATATAGAAGGGGCGCCCGCGGACGAAGGATGATCCGATGCCGACCCTGTTTCGTTTCCTCTTCTTCTGCGCGACGATCGCGGCCATGATCTACGGAACGATGTATGCGCTCGTGCTGTTCGTGGAGCCGAAGGAGAGGGAGATCACCGTCCGGATTCCCTCCGAGCGGGTCAACCCGACGCAAGAATAGGCCGAGCCGAGGCAAACAGGAAACTCCCCGTGTCCGATCTCAGCAAAGCACGCATCGAGGCGTTTCTGGAGATGATGAGCGCTGAACGGGGCGCCGCAGGCAATACTCTTGCGTCCTACGAACACGATCTTCAGGATCTCTGGTCGTTTCTCGCGCCGCGTAAGGTCAGCGTGGTTGAGGCAAGGTCCGCCGACCTCGCCGCCTATCTCGCCGACTTGGCCAGACGCGGCTTCATGGAGACATCTCAGGCGCGCCGCCTGTCGGCAATGCGCCAGTTCTACAAGTTCCTCTACGCCGAGGGCATCCGCGCCGACGATCCGACGTCGATCCTTGACACGCCCAAGAAGGCGCGCCCACTTCCGAAGACACTTTCCGTCGCAGACGTCGAAAGACTGCTGTCGCTCGCGCAGCAGGAGAGCGAAGCAGAGGGCGCTGAGAAACTCTTGAAACTGCGAATGTTGGCTCTGCTCGAACTTCTGTATGCGACGGGAATGCGGGTCAGCGAGCTCGTCGCGCTGCCCGCGAAGGTGCTGGCCCAGGAGGGCCGCTTCCTGGTAATCCGCGGCAAGGGAGCGAAGGAACGGCTCGTTCCCTTGTCGCGCAGCGCGATCGCCGCGATCCGGGCCTATGGCGAGGAGCTGGCGCGCACGACCAAGGAAACGAAGGAGAAAGCCCTCTGGCTGTTTCCGGCGGCGAGCAAGGAGGGATACCTGCCGCGCCAGGTCTTCGCGCGCGACTTGAAGGGTCTCGCCGCGCGCGCCGGCCTCGACGCAGCCACCATCTCGCCTCACGTGCTGCGCCACGCCTTCGCCAGCCATCTCCTCGCCAACGGCGCGGATCTCCGCGTGGTTCAGGAACTACTCGGCCATTCCGACATCTCGACGACCCAAATCTACACGCATGTGCTCGATGAGCGTCTGCAGCAGCTCGTTCAGACGCATCACCCTCTTGCCAAAGTGGCGAAAAACCACGATTAGGACCGGCAACGCCGGTGCCACGCGCCCTTGAAGCAAGCGCATAACGATCGGAAAGCGTTTCAATGCATAACTATCTCGATTTCGAAAAGCCTATCTCCGACCTGGAAGGCAAGATCCACGAGCTGAAGAAACTCGCGGAAGAAGATGAGAGCATCGACACGTCGGAGGAAATCGCTCGTCTCGAGGTTCGCGTGCGCGAGGCGATGGAGGAAATCTACTCCAAGCTCAATGCCTGGCAGAAGACGCAGGTTGCCCGCCATCCGCAGCGTCCCCACTTCGTAGACTACGCCGCAAAGCTCTTCACGGAGTTCACGCCACTCGCCGGCGACCGCAAGTTCGCAGAGGACGCGGCGATCCAGGCTGGCTTCGCACGGTTTCGCGGCGAGCCCGTCGCGGTAATCGGCCAGGAAAAGGGTAACGATACCAAGTCGCGCCTGATGCACAACTTCGGCAGCGCCCGTCCGGAAGGCTACCGGAAGGCGATCCGCATCATGGAAATGGCCAACCGCTTCGGCCTGCCGGTGGTGACGCTGATCGATACCGCCGGAGCTTATCCCGGCATCGGAGCCGAAGAGCGCGGCCAGGCGGAAGCAATTGCGCGTTCCACCGAGACCTGCCTCAACCTGCGCGTCCCGATCGTTTCGGTGGTGGTCGGTGAGGGCGGATCGGGCGGCGCCATCGCGATCGCCACAGGCAATCGCGTCTACATGCTCGAGCATGCGATCTACTCGGTTATCTCTCCGGAAGGTGCCGCCTCCATCCTCTGGCGCGACTCGACCCGCGCCAAGGAAGCCGCGACGAACATGAAGATCACCGCCGAGGACCTCAAGGCCATGAACGTGATCGACGGCATCATCCCGGAACCGATTGGCGGCGCACACCGCGATCCCGATGCGGTCATCAGCCGCACCGGCGACGTCATCGCCTCCGCTCTCGGCGATCTCGGCCGCCTGTCGGGCGATCGGCTGCGGCAGGAACGTCGGCAGAAATTCCTGGATATCGGCCGTTCACTTTGATGCGTCGCTCGAAGCCATAATCCTGCTGTCTTTGAATGCTAGGCGCCGACCCGTTATGTTGGCGGGCGTCGCGACCATGGTTTACAATTTGTGAAGGTTGCGATCGTACATTAGGCGTGCGACGTGACAGTCGGCGACGTTACCCCTTTTCGAGATGAGAATCCCGAATGCGTTTGAACCCAACCGCTCTTCTGATGATTGCCCTCGCCATGGGTCTTGCGGGCTGCAACGATACGCTTGACAGCGTCGTTGACCCTTCCACCGTCAAGAACAAGGTCGAATATCAGCTGCCTTCGCGCGTTCTCGACGAGATGAAGGCAAAGGGCATGGAGCGGAATTCGCCGATCGCCATGCGCATCTTCAAGGAAGAGGGTGTCCTGGAAATCTGGAAGGCGAAGACGAACAACCGTTTCGACAAGATCGCCGAATATCAGATATGTGCCTGGTCGGGGCGACTTGGCCCGAAGATCAAGGAAGGCGACCGCCAGGCTCCGGAGGGCTTCTATCCCCTTTCCCCGTACCATCTGAACCCGAATTCCAAGTATTTCCTGGCGATTAATACCGGATACCCGAACCGCTACGATCAGGCGAACGGCCGCAACGGCACCAATCTCATGATCCACGGCGCGTGCTCGTCTTCGGGCTGCTATTCGATGACGGATGCGCAGATTCTGGAAATCTACGCCTTTGCTCGCGACGCATTCAAGGGTGGCCAGCAGACGGTACAGTTGCAGGCCTTTCCGTTCCGCATGACCGCCGACAACATGGCGCGCCATCAGCACAGCCCGCACTACGACTTCTGGAAGATGCTGAAGGTTGGCTACGACAACTTCGAAGTCACCAAGCGCCCCCCCGAGGTCGGCGTCTGCGACCGCAAATACGTCTTCAATCAGCAGATAGAGGAAGGCAAGGCTCTGAGCGCCACGGCAGCCTGCCCGCCGATGACGACGCCCCCTGCCTTGCAGGTGGCGCTTGCTTCCTACAACATGCAGTACGAGCGCGACTTCGCCAAGGCGTCCAGGAAATACGATGGCAAGATCTGGTACGACCCGACTGAGGCCGAACGCAAGGCGCTCGTCGCCGAGATGCGCAAGGGTCACGACCTAGCCTACGCGCCGACGGGCTCCGCGCTCAAGGCCGGGAAGCTGCTGAAGATCGAGGAGTTCGAGAAGCTCGTCGCGGAGAAAGACACGGCAGCCAAGCCGGTTGCCGCACCCGCGACAACCGCAGCTTCCACTCAGCCTTCGACGAAGACGGCCGAAGTTGCACAGACGGCCAGCGTGCCCGTGCCGCAGGCGAACCCGCTCGCTCCGGCAGCGGTAGCGCCGGCGGCCGAGGAACCCAAGAAGCCTTTCTGGAAGTTCTGGCAGAAGTGACCACCGCGGACGCGATCTACGATCTCAGGGGGCTGAAATGCCCTCTGCCCGTACTCAAGACACGGCGGCGGCTTTCTATCATGGAAAGCGGTGCGGAACTGTGGATCGAGACCACCGATCCGCTCGCAGTAATCGACATCCCTCACTTCTGTAGCGAAAGCGGACACGTTCTCCTCGCGAGCGAGAAACACGAAGCCAGCCACCGCTTTCATATCCGCAAAGGCTGAAGCCGCTCACATGCGCATGCCCGGAATGGCGAGCGGATTGTCCTCGAGCGCGGCACGATCCGGTCTGTCGATTTGCGGCTTGCCCGTGAAGGCGTCGAAGAGCTCCCGCACATAGGTTTCCGGCAGGTCCCTGGCAATCAGGACAAGACGCGTGCGCCGATCATCTGGATCTGTCCACGCAGGCAACCGGAAAGGCGGATGGAAGATGGACTGAACTCCGTGCAGCACCAGTGGCTGTTCCGGGCGATCGGTCAACCGCACGATCGCCTTCATTCGCAGGAGCTTGTCGCCGTGGGTCGACCGCAGCAGATCGACAAACATCTCGAGCGACGCCGGGTCGATAGGCCCGTCATGGATGATCGAGTAGGATCGGATCGCCTCGCCGTGCCGGTTCACGTCGTGGTGATGATGATCATGCCCGTGTTCGTGATGATGCCCATGCGCATGATCGGGTTCGGTTGCCCCGTCCCTGAGCCAGCGGTCGACATCCGGGATTTTCGTCGCAGGGTCATAGAGGCCATTTGCAAAGATCGCTGCAGTTCCGACCTCGTCGCGGTCCGCGTCGACAGTCGGCGCGCGGGGATTGAGCACCGCAAGGCGAGCCTCCAATTGAGGCAGGCTCTCCGGATCCGCGAGGGACGCCTTTGAAAGGACAAGCCTGTCAGCCACCGCCACCTGCCGGACGGCCTCGGAAAAGTTGTCGAGCGTCGAAAGACCGTTCACTGCGTCCACGACCGTGACCACTCCTTCGAGATCGAAGTAGCTGGCGATCACCGGATGCCCCATCACCGACTGCATGACGGGAGCGGGGTCTGCGAGACCCGTGGTTTCGATCACGACACGCGACACTTGCTTGATCCTGCCGGTTTGCATGCCGTCGACCAGGGCTGCCAAAGTGTCGACGAGCTCGCCGCGCACGGTGCAGCAGAGGCAGCCGTCGGCAAGTTCAATGATGGCGTCGTTCGAGGACTCGACCAGCATATGATCGATGCCGACCTCACCGAATTCGTTGATGATGACGGCGGCATCCCGCATCGCCGGGTCCTTGAGAATACGGTTGAGCAAGGTCGATTTGCCCGCACCGAGAAACCCCGTCAGGATGGAAACGGGAATGCGTTCGTTCATGGATGGCATGCTGGGACCCCTCTGGATCAGAAATTGGGCCTCGGAATGGGGATCGGTACGTTCGCGACGGCGTTGCTCGCAGACGCCGGCTGGGCCGATACTTCTCCGCCGGGCAGGAGACCTGCGAACACCGCCCGTGGCGGCCGGTCCATCTCCCTTATATAGGGCGAGAAGAGTTTCATGCGACCTTCTTCGTCGCGTCCTTCGCTGCGCTCCTTGCGCGCGGTCTGAGAGCAGATGTCGCCGCTGATGTCGGTCACATGATCACGCCCCTCGCCGTAGGGTGCAAGCGTCTCCAGCGTGACGCCCGCACCCGAGCGGGTGGTCAGCGCCTTCTGGAGCAGTTCGGCAGAGAGATCGGCACGCGCTCCGAGGCTGTCTGCACCGAGCACCACCGAGACTACCGTCCGGCCGTTCCGCGTCGCGGACGAAACCTGGTTGAAGCCCGATGCGCAGATGAAGCCCGTCTTCATGCCATCTGCACCGTCAAAGCGACCGATCAGCAGATTGTAGTTGGGATAAGTGCGCTTGCCGGTGTTGACCCCTTCCAGCGAAAAATAACCGGCGTACTCGGGAAACTCACGACGGATCGCGACGGCAAGCACGGCGAGATCCCGCGCCGTCGTATACTGTCCCGCCCCGGGAAGTCCGTTGGGATTGACGAAATGTGAGGAGGTCATCCCGAGCTGGGCGGCATTGGCGTTCATCTGGGCGACGAAATTATCGAGCGATCCGCCGACGGTCTCGGCGATCGCCACGGCGATGTCGTTTGCAGATTTCACCAGGAGCAGCTTCAATGCGCTGTCTAGCGTCAGCTGCGCGCCCGGCTTGAAATACATCTTGCTCGCCGGTTGGTCGGCGGCCTTCTTGCTCATCGTGACGATGCTCTCCAGCGAAATCTGGCCCGACCTCACCGCGCGGAACGTCGTGTAGGCGGTCATCAGCTTCGTCAGCGAAGCGGGGTACCACCTGCGAAAGGCGTCCTCGTGTTCGATCACGCGCCCGGAATTGACCTCGACGACGATCCTCGGATTGGCCTCGGCGAGAGACGGCAGGGCGGTCAGGACCAGCCCCATAAGGAGAGCTAGACGGCGACCCCGGCGCAATGCGGACAAAAAGGACGTCTGCTTCGTCTGCACGATGGAATTCCTCGAATATTTGGAAGCTTCAGAACCTGCGGTATTTAACCTATCTCGCCAACCAATGGCAAAGCCCATTGAATAGGTCAATCAGGAGGGGCACATTCCCCGAGCGAATCGAAGGCTACCAGTAACGCCGGACAAGGACCTCAGATGCCGATCTTGAACCGCGCCGCCGAACTCCAACGCGAAGTCATTGAATGGCGCCGCCAGCTCCATACGAATCCCGAGATTCTATACGACGTCGATGAGACTGCCGCTTTCGTCGCTGAGAAGTTGCGGGAATTTGGTGTGGACGAAATCGTGACGGGGATCGGACGAACCGGCGTCGTCGGCGTGATCCGTGGCCAGGGAGCGGGACGCGCAATCGGATTGCGTGCAGATATGGACGCCCTGCCCATCCAGGAGATCGGCGATATAGCCTGGGCCTCGAAGACTCCCGGCAAGATGCATGCCTGCGGGCATGACGGCCATACCGCCATGTTGCTCGGAGCTGCCAAGCATCTTGCCGAGACTCGTAACTTCCGCGGCGCGGTCGTCGTTATCTTTCAGCCAGCCGAAGAGGGCGGTGCGGGAGCGCTCGCCATGGTTCAGGACGGTCTGATGGAGCGTTTCGGCATCGAGGAGGTCTACGGGATGCACAATATGCCCGGCATGCCCGTCGGCACCTTCGCCATTCGCAAGGGCGGCATCATGGCGGCACCGGATAAGTTCACCATGACGGTGAAAGGCCGGGGTGGCCACGCCGCCGAACCGCACCACACAATCGATCCGATAGCGATCGGTGCCCAGATCGTCGGCAACCTGCAGCTGATTGCGTCGCGCAACACCAATCCCCTGCGTTCCGTCGTGGTATCAGTGACCCGTTTCCACGCCGGGACGACCCACAATATCATTCCTGAAGAGGCAGTGCTCGGCGGCACTGTCCGCTCGCTCGACGAGGCGGTCCGCGACCTTGCCGAGACTCGCATCCGCGAGGTGGCGAAAGGCGTGGCGGCGGCTCACGGCGCCGATGTCACTGTTGAATACGAACGCGCGTGTCCTGTGACCGTCAACCATCCGGAAGAAACCGTGCACGCGGCGCGCGCCGCGATCGATGTCGCCGGTCCGCAGAATGTCGACACGGAAGTCGATCCCTCGATGGCCGGAGAGGATTTCGCCTTCATGCTTCAGGCGCGACCCGGCGCCTACATCCTGATCGGCAACGGCAAGACTGCCGGCCTCCACCACCCGGCCTACGACTTCAACGACGAGGTGATCGCCTACGGCGTCTCCTACTGGGTACGCCTCGCCGAACAACGCCTCACCGAGTGATCGCAGCTGGACGAAAACCTACTTCCCCGAAAAAAGCTTGGCTTCACCGCACTCGTTTTGTATGGATGCAGCCCAGTGGTCCCGTAGCTCAGCAGGATAGAGCACCAGATTCCTAATCTGGGGGTCGCGCGTTCAAATCGCGCCGGGATCACCATTTCTGTCGCAATGCGCCGTTTGCCCATTCCGTCAGCTTTTCGAGTGCATGCTCGTACTTCTCCGCGTTCCCTCGTGACAGGTTCACTTGCCAGAGATTGTCCTCCAGATCGGCGAGCTTCACTTTGCGAGCCAGTGGGTGACGGGAAATGCGACGCAGGAAGGTATCTTCGTCCTCCTGTATCCTCTTCGTGAGCGTGTCGACTGCCGAGACGATGTGCGGGGAGAATCCTTCCTCCTTTACTCTGTCGACAGTCCAACCGTATCCTTTTTCAGGGACATCGTGCAGGTAGGCCACGATCTTCGCCTCTTCGTCGGTCAGGGCGGCGGCGACCCGTTGGCAGTGCTCGAAATACGGCCGGCCGGTCTTGTCCATCTGTCCGTCATGGGCGTCCGCTGCAATCTGGATCGCGTGCTTCAGGTGTTCGCTCGTCTGCACGATACCGCTCCCCTCCCCGCGTTCCGGCCTATCTTCGGCCGTTTTGGTACAGACGACGCACCGCGTCGTTCTGCTCATGCTTTTCCCGTGCCGAGAGCCGTCTCTGACGCAATATCGCGTATGCGATCGCCGCCCCAAGCATGATCGGACCGATGGCGACCGCAATGAACCAGACCAGATCAGCCATCACGTAACGTCCCGCTCTTGCTACCTCCTACCTCGAGTCGATTTTCGCGGGCGTAGACGCCTTCGAGCGAAAGAGCGTCCCGTTCAGCCCGAAGGCTGGCCTCGGGCGTATCGTCTCGCGTCTTCTCCCGAGAATCGCCGGACTCCGTGCCGGCATTTCTCTCCGCCGGCAGGTAACCGGCAGGTCGGCTCTCCTCGGGCCCCTCCCAGCGAGGCCACTGCGACACTTCACCGGGTCGTCCCGGTTTCGGCGTGGCATTCTTCATCTTCTCGTCTCCTCGTTCTCTGCCATTGATCGGAACCCGCCAGCTCGACAAAGGTTCCGCCTGGAACGTCACCCGACGACGGCGCGTTGCCCCGGCTCATGGACACCTCGGAAGGAAAAGAAAAATGGACGACGAGCTGCAAATCTATCGCCTTGTTCCACTCGCGGAGCCGGATGACCCCAACTGGCAGAATTCGCCGTCACACGGGGAAGTCGTGGTCCGGGCGCGCTCTGCAGGCGACGCCCGCATCGTGGCAACGGAAGCCGAAGGCGACTTCCCCGAAGTACACGCGAAACCCGCCGAAGACGTCTCGACTGCAATCGGCAGCGCCTTTCGCAGCGACAAGCTCTACAGCGTCGTGCTGGATGAAAGCGGCCATTATCCGGCCGAAGGTCCGCGTGGCGTCGTCGCGGGCCAGATCCGGCGCGACGTCATTCTGCCGAAGCAGATCTGACCGGCGTCGAAAGGGCCTAGAGACGGTGCATCCGCACAAGATCGAGTTCCGGGAACCGGTTCACGAGTTCCTCGCGCGTCTCGCACGTCAGCGGCTCCGACGAAAGGGAGACGCTGACGTCATCAACGACATCGAGCACTTCCGGCCGATACAACTTGATCACGTCCGCACCGTCACGCTCCAGCAGCGCTTCCTGTCGGAAACCTTGCTGCAGCAGCCAGTCGCGCGGCGCCTGCAGGGTCGTCGTCGCTACGTATCGCTCTCCGCTTCGCACCGCGGAGATCTGGTAAGTCACCGGTGATCTTCGTCCCCCGATCACCAGGGTTCCCTGCCCGTCTGCATTCTCGATGTGTTCGGACATGTTCGCTCCTCCGTGTTGCCCGGCTCCTGCAGTGGCGGAAACCGGCTCGCGACGGCCATTGTTCCGGAGCCGGCACGCAAGAAGGGACATACTCACGTTAGGCGGCCGGAACATTCTGACATCCTGTGCTGTTTGCCGGAAAAATCCAGAGCGGCACGGAGGGCGTCATGACCACGGCAAAACAGACAACCGATCACCAGACGATACGCAAATGGACCGAGGCGCGCGGTGGTCGGCCGGCGAAAGTCAAAGGTGTGTCTCGCGGCGGGGTGCTGCGCATAGATTTCCGCGCGCCGGAGAACAATCTGCAGGAGATCAGTTGGGAGGAGTTCTTCGAGATCTTCGATTCCGCTGGGCTCGCCTTCCTTTACCAGGACGAGACCGAAGGCGGGAAGGAGAGCCGTTTCAACAAATTCGTCGACAGGGAGCAGTGAACCACCGGCATTCGCGCAGTGCGCAAGGTTCCCCATACTGACAATTCGCCCGCGGAGCGGCCCGACTGCCTGGAGAAGGCGGGGCTCGTCTATGTGAGCGACGAGGAAGCGGGCATTCGGCGTGTTCGACGGGGCCGAGGCTTCAGCTATCAACTGCCGGACGGATCGCTCCTGGACGATCCTGTCGAGCGGCAACGCATCAAGGCCCTCGCCCTGCCTCCCGCCTACCATGACGTGTGGATCTGTGCCAAAGCGAATGGCCATCTGCAGGCAACTGGATACGATGCCCGCGGTCGCAAACAGTATTTCTATCATGCGGAGTGGCAGGCGCTGCGAAGCCAGCAGAAATTCGGCGATCTTCTCCACTTCGCCGAAAGCCTTCCCATCATACGGCGCCGGGTCGACCGCGATCTTCGCGACCCGTCGGACGAGGCGCATTTTCTGCTGGCCGCTCTGGTCGTTCTCCTGGACGAGACGCATCTGCGGGTCGGCAGCCGGTCCTACGCGAAAGAAAATCGCACCTACGGCGCGACAACGCTCCTCAAGCAACATCTCTCCCTGGAAGGCGAACAGGTAGAGATCCGCTTTCGCGCCAAGGGCGGCAAGCGCATCACCAAGCGACTGAGAAGCCCGCGGCTGCAGAGGATCCTGGAGGAGATCGCCGACTTGCCGGGACGCGAGCTCTTCTCCTGGCGAGACCAGGCGGGTTTACATCGCGTCGAGTCGAGCCAGTTGAATGCCTATCTGAGCGAAATTGCAGGACTTTCCGTCTCCGCGAAGACTTTTCGGACCTGGGGCGGCAGCCTGGCCGCGTTCCGCGAAGGCTTGTCGCCGCTGCGCCAAGGGGAACAGCCGCGCGTCAAGGATATGTGCCAGTCGGCGGCAAAGGCCCTCCACAACACGCCCTCGGTCTGCCGGACGAGCTACGTCCATCCCGCAATCCTTTCGCTGGCTGATTTGGATGATGATGAGGAAAGGAGAAATCTTCTCGCGCGACTCGACCGCAGTGTTCCAAAGCCCGGCCTCTATGCGGATGAGGCGAGACTGGTCGCGTTTCTTCGGGAGCGCGGAGAAGATCGAAAGATGAAGAGATGAGGGAAGGCCGGGCAATCTCCTTGCCCGGCCTTCGAGCTCACGCCGCCTTCTGTGCAGCCGTGTTCACAGCGCTTTCGGCAAGTTTGGTGAGCGACTCGTCGGTCTTGGCTTCCTCGGTGAGCGTCTGGTCGAGCAGCTTCACTGCATCCTTGTGGCCGAGCTGTTCGGCCCACGAACGCAGCGTACCGTACCGGCTGATCTCGTAGTGCTCGACCGCCTGCGCGGCCGCCAGCAATCCCGCGTCGAGCGCCGGAGCCCCCTTGAAGGCCTCCATGATCTCCTCGCCCTCTTCGATGATGCCGTCGATCGCAGGGCAGGTCTTAGCCCGCGGACGCTTGCCGATGATCTCGAAAACCTGCTGCAGGCGTTCGACGTGTTCCTCGGTTTCCTCCTTGTGTTTCTCGAACGCCGACTTCAGCTTCTGGCTGCTGGCGCCGCGCGCCATCCTCGGCAGCGCCTTCAGGATCTTCCGTTCCGCGTAGTAGATGTCCTTCAGCGTTTCGTGGAAGAGATCTTCCAAATTCTTTTCTGCCATTGCGGTTCTCCGTTGCGGTTGGACTTGCCGCAGAAGAACCTTTATCCGCTGCCCTTTGTTCCGGCCATCGGTCACAGGAAGGCTGCCGGCGGTCAGCTCTTTCGGGGCGGCACAAGGGCACGGAGGGCGTTCAAAATGACGGCAACGTCGATAACCTCCTGCAGGATCGCGCCTTCGACGGGCGGCAGGTAACCGAGGGCTGCGAAACCCATCGCCATAAACGAAAGCCCGATCCCGACCGCGACGCTTTGCAGCGCGATCCTGCGGGCGCGGCGGGCAAGCGAAATTGCAATCGCCAGTGGCCCGAGGTCATCGACCAGAACCACGACGTCAGCGGCCTCCGAGGAGGCCGCTGCTCCCCGTGCACCCATAGCGACGCCAACGTCTGCAGCCGCAAGGGCTGGTGCATCGTTCACCCCGTCACCGATCATCATAACCGGCACACGTTCCCGCTCTTGCAACACGATCTCCACCTTGTCGGCAGGTGCGAGGTCGCCGTGTGCGGGGTCTATTCCGAGCTTGGCACCGACGGTCTGGACGACATCCGCACGATCGCCGGAGGCGAGGACGAAACGCGAGACGCCGGCGTCGCGAAACGCGGCGATCGTCTCCTGCGCATCGCTCCTCACCTGATCTGAAAGGAGGATGATGCCGGCGACCACGCCATCTATGCCGACCGCAACGACCGCCGATCCGGGAGGAAGGCGGTCACCTAGGTCGTAAGGGTCGCCGGATCGGCAGTGCTCCTTGACGAAGTTGCTGCCGCCCACGACCACGCGATGCCCGTCGACCGTGCCTTCGACGCCGCTCCCGGGCCTCTCGGTCACATCCGCCGGATTGCTGAGTGTGAGTCCTGCCCCTTTGGCCGCCGCGACAAGGTTCTCGGCGCTGGCGTGATTGGATGCCTGGTCGAGTGAAGCGGCAAATCGGAGCATTTCGGTCGCCTCGACACCATTCACGGTGCGAATATCGACGACGCCCGCCCGCCCGGTGGTCATCGTTCCGGTCTTGTCTAAGATCGCGGTTCTGACGCGCGCAAGCGTTTCCAGCGCTCCTCCGCTCTTGATCAGAACGCCGATCGAGGCGGCACGCGACATGCCTGAGATGATCGCGACGGGTACCGCGAGGATCAGCGGACAGGGCGTCGCGACGACAAGGACGGAGAGAGCCCGGAGCCGATCGCCGGTAATCCACCAGGCCATGCCTGCTATGACCACGGTAGCCATCAGGAACCACAACGCATAACGATCGGCGAGCCTCACCATCGGCGCCTTGCTTTCCTGCGCACTCTTCACCAGCCGAACGATGCCCGCATAGGTACTCTCGGCAGCAGGGAGGGCGGTGATCAGATCGAAAGCTGCACCGCAACTGACACAGCCGCTCGGCACCTGATCGCCGTCGAAAAACCGGATCGGCATGGATTCGCCCGTGAGCGCCGACATGTCGATGTCTGCCGAGGGAGCGGCAAGAACGCCGTCGACAGGGATCACCTCGCCGCGCCTGACGAGGATGCGGTCTCCAGGCACGAGACGTTCTATCGGAACCTCTTCAAGCCCGTTACCGCGGTAGCACATGGCCGTGCGGGCGACCCGGCCGAGCAGCGCGGTCATCTCGCGACGTGCTCGTCCCTCCGCAAAGTTCTCGAGCTGTTGGCCACCCGCATACATGAGTGCCACGATGTTGGCGGCCAACGGCTCGTCGAAGGCAAGTGCGGCGGACATCGAGAGCGCGGCGACGACATCGAGCCCGAACTGCCGCTGCAGGAGCGAGCGCACGATCTCCACCAGGAGCACCGCAAGAACGACCGATCCCCCCGCAAACCAGAATTGCCCGGAGAGCGAAGCGGCACCAGACCACTGCGCGAAAGCGCCGCCGGCCAGTGTCAGCAGGGCGAGGATCGCGAGGAGAGGCCTGCCATAATTCTCGAAAAATCGCGACAGCGCGCTCACGTCTTCCTCACCGCTATTGGGCGCCGGGCATACCGCCGCTGAAGAGCTAAAGCTTGCTGGCGCGCACATTCCCTTGTAGACGCATTTGCAAGGGAAGCAATCTCCGGAATATGGAATGATCATGGGAACCGAGGTGCCGCGCCGTCTGACCGTTTTCGGTTCGACCGGCTCGATCGGCACAAACACGCTCGACGTCGTTCGCCAGTTGGGTGGTCGCGACGCATTCGAGATCATGGCGCTCACCGGTAATGGCAATATCGAGCTTCTGGCGGAACAGGCCCGAAAATTCGGCGCGCGCCTGGCTGTGACGGCGGACGAGAACCGCTACGCAGACTTGAAGGACGCGCTGTCCGGTAGCGGCATCGCAGTCGCTGCCGGCGTGAGCGGCCTCAAAGAGGCGGCGGAACTCGATGCCGACTGGGTCATGGCAGCAATCGTCGGGACGGCCGGTCTCGCACCGACTCTCCATGCGGCCCGCCGTGGCGCCAATATAGCGCTTGCCAACAAGGAGTGCCTGGTCTCGGCCGGTGAACTCTTCCTCGACGCCGTCGGCACCGGCGGCGGGCAATTGATCCCCGTCGACAGCGAACACAGCGCCATCTTCCAGTGTCTCGACAAGAGCCAGCGACATGCGTTGGAAAGGATCATCCTGACGGCATCCGGTGGCCCGTTCCGGGGTTACACACGCGAGCAGATGGCAAATGTCACGCTGCAGGCGGCGCGCTCTCATCCGAACTGGTCGATGGGCCTGAAAATCTCTGTCGGTAGTGCTTCGATGTTCAACAAGGCTTTCGAGATGATCGAGGCCAAGCACCTGTTCGGTGTTCGCCCGGACCAGATCGAGGTCGTCATTCATCCGCAGTCCATCATCCACTCGATGGTGGGCTACGTCGACGGCTCGGTCATCGCGCAGCTCGGTGTACCGGACATGCGCACGGCAATCGGATATGCCCTTTCCTACCCGAATCGATCTGCGCTCGACGTAGAACGGCTCGATTTTGCCAAACTTGCGCGGCTCGACTTCGAAGCGCCGGACGAGGCACGCTTCCCGGCGCTCCGCCTTGCCCGAACGGCGCTCGAACGCGGCGGCCTTCAGGGTGCCGTCCTCAACGGTGCGGAAGAGGCCGCCTTCGCCGCCTTCGTCGCCGAGCGGATCGGATTCCTCGATATGGCGGACGTGGTCGAGGTCGTCATGGACCAGTTGGCGGACCTCGGTCCTGCCGGCGAGATTTCCGATGTCGTGCAGGCCGACGCGGAAGCGAGGCGACGCGCCCGCGAGGTCGTCGGCCGGATGGCTGCGGCCTGACGCCTTCGGCTAAGGACCTCAGTCCTCCGCGTACACTGCCCTTCTGATCCGTTCCGGGTAGAGCCCCATGCAGCCTTCGAGCGCCGTGTTCGTCAGGTTGACGACCGTGAGCTTGCGTCCTGGATCGATGAACCAGGTGCCGCCGTTAGACGCCGCCCCATCGGACGGCACCCGCCGGCAGGCAGGTGCCCGCCAGCGCCGGGTCAGTGATGATCCCGCCCAGGTATCCGAAACGCATTCCCGGATCGCCCGGGACATCGCCAATCTGGTTCGAAAGAGCCGCCGCCGCAGTCTCCAGGGATACGATCGGGCTGCCTCCCTGACGAAACGCCTCGAGCAGCTTCAGAATATCGCCTGCCGTGCCGGCCATCCCCGCACCTCCGGACTGGAAAGCCTTTGGATTGAAGATGCGCGCGGGCGAGAAGGGTGCGCGCCACTCTGCGTCTTCCGCAGGAACCCAGGGGTCCGGCATCCTGATCGGTCGCTCCGTTCCGTCCGCATAGGCGGTCGACAGGCGCTTCGGATCGGTCACATGAAAACGGGCGTCGTCCATCCGCAGCGGACCGGTGACATGACGGATCACCGCTGCTTCGAGCGAACCGCCGTATACGGTAGCTATAAGGGCACCGAGAATGTCGGTAGCGTGGGAATAGGCCCAGCGGTCGCCGGGCTCGAAGGCGAGCGGCACGGCGTTGCAGCGGCTGAAGTTCTCCTCGAGCGTCAGCTCGCTATTGGAGAGACCGAGACTCACCGCCCGCTCCGGCGGAAGCGCCTCCAGCGCGGGATCGTAGACGAGCCCTGAGGTGTGGGTCAGCAGATGACGGATCGTGATGCGCGGCTCGTGCCCGTCCGCAGTCCTTGGCCTGAACCAAGCGAGGAAATCCGAAACAGCATCATCCAGCCGGAACAGCCCCGCCTCGATCATCGCCAGGGCCGTCGCCGCGACGATCGGCTTGGTCACCGAGGCATAGCGGAAGATGGTGTCGAGACGGACCGGAATTTGCGCTTCGCGGTCCGCATATCCCGCCGCCTTGCAGACAAGAGGTTCCCCATCCTGGTAGACGAGGACGACCGCGCCAACGACTTGCTCTTCGCTTACGGCTTCATCGACCGCCCGGCCGACACGCTCGGCAATGCCCATGACCTGTAGTCTCCAAACGAAAAATGCGGATCATGTGACATGATCCGCATCGAAATGGAAACGGCAACTGGTCGATCAGGCGACAGCGCGGGCGAGAGCGCAGCGTGACCAGAGCTGATGCAGGGCGCCGACGAGCTTTTCGAGATCGTCGTCGGAATGGAGCGGCGTCGGGGTGATGCGAAGACGTTCGGTCTTCTTCGGCACCGTGGGATAGTTGATCGGCTGCACATAGATGCCGAAATTGTCGAGCAGCAGGTCCGAGATCCACTTGCACTTGGCCGCATCGCCCACCATGACCGGCACGATATGGCTCGGATTGGCCATGTGCGGGATACCGCGGGCATCGAGCATGGAACGAAGGCGCCGGACACGTTCTTGATGGGCGAAGCGCTCGATCTGGCTGGTCTTCAGATGGCGGATCGAAGCGACCGCGCCCGCAGCGAGTGCCGGCGGCAGCGCGGTGGTGA
This sequence comes from Ciceribacter azotifigens, assembly GCF_048159625.1. Lineage (NCBI taxonomy): Bacteria > Pseudomonadati > Pseudomonadota > Alphaproteobacteria > Hyphomicrobiales > Rhizobiaceae > Ciceribacter > Ciceribacter azotifigens. The sequence goes on from NZ_JBLQTA010000005.1 coordinate 84,347, forward strand.
AGATGAAGCCCGAAGCGAACGAACGGACGAAATCGCAAAGAGCCGAAGAGGCCGCGATGTAGCCGCCCATGACGCCGAAAGCCTTGCCGAGCGTACCTTCGATCACGGTCAGGCGATGCATCAGTCCTTCGCGCTCGGCGATGCCGCCGCCACGCGCTCCGTACATCCCGACGGCATGAACCTCGTCCAGATAGGTCATTGCGCCGTATTTGTCTGCGATGTCGCAGATTTCCTTGATGGGCGCGATATCGCCATCCATCGAATAGACGGATTCGAAGGCGATGAGCTTCGGGGCATTCGGATCAGCCGCGGCGAGCTTTGCCTCGAGGTCCTTCACATCGTTGTGCTTCCAGATGACGCGCTCGCATTTTGCATAGCGAATGCCTTCGATCATGGACGCGTGGTTGAGCGCGTCGGAGAAGATGATGAGGCCCGGGATCTTCTGGCCCAGGGTGCCGAGCGTCGCCCAGTTCGAAATATAGCCGGAGGTGAAGATCAGCGTCGATTCCTTGCCATGCAGGTCGGCAAGCTCGCGCTCGAGGAGAACATGGTAATGATTGGTGCCGGAAATGTTCCGGGTGCCTCCCGCACCCGCGCCACAGTGGTCGATGGCCTCTTTCATGGCTTCGATCACCTGCGGGTTCTGACCCATGCCCAGGTAATCGTTCGAGCACCAGACGGTCACGTCCTGCTCACCCTGCTCGGTATAGCGGGTGGCTCGCGGGAAATTGCCCCTCTGTCTCTCAAGATCGGCAAAAATGCGGTACCGGCCTTCTTCATGCAGGCCCGCCAATTCGCTCTTGAAAAACGCTTCGAAGTCCATCGCCAAGCTCCAGTATGTCCTCGTCCCTTTTGGGATCGTCGGGGCATGCGGTCAACCCCGGCATTGTAAATTCGTTCTAAACTGCGACAAAAGGCGCCGGCCTTTCCGTCCCTTCGGAACACACTGCTACCCGATCGGAACGCCCTCAGACTTGATCTACGTCAAGCACAAAAGGGAAAGGGCGGCCGCAGCCGCCCCTTCATCGATCTATTGCCGCCTCAACTCGCGGCGACCGCGCGCCTGGCCATCACGCGAATGAGGTTCGCCCGATACTCGGCGCTACAGTGCATGTCCGACATGAGGTCGTCGGTCTCGACCGCCACGTTGGAGACCGCCTCCGGAGCCCAGTTGGCCGACAAGGCAGCTTCCATTCCCTCGTGACGGAAGACGCCGTTCGAGCCGGCTCCCGTCACCGCGACGCGAACGCCACTGTCCCCCCTGGAGACGAAGACGCCGGTCATCGCAAATCGGGACGCCGGGTTAGCGAATTTCACGTAAGCCGCCTTCTCCGGCGCGCGGAAACGCACTGCGGTGATGACCTCACCGTTTTCGAGGGCGGTTTCGAAGAGCCCCCGGAAGAAGTCGCCTGCGGCGATTTCGCGACGGTCCGTGACAATGGTCGCACCGAGGCCCAGCATGGCGGCCGGATAGTCGGCCGCCGGGTCGTTGTTGGCGATCGAACCGCCGATGGTGCCGAGGTGTCGCACATGTGGGTCGCCGATCATCCCGGCGAGATTGCAGATTGCCGGACAGACCGACCGCAGGAGGTCCGACGAGGCGACCTCCGCATGCGTGACGCCCGCGCCGATCGTCACATTGCGGCCATCGACGCGGATGCCTTTCAGCGAGGGAACGTGGCGAAGGTCGATGAGGTCGCTCGGCTGAGCAAGCCTCTGCTTCATGGTCGCGACCAGGGTCTGGCCACCTGCCACATACTTGCCGTCCTCCGCTGCGGCGATAAGCCTGCCCGCCTCCTCGACCGAGGAGGCGCGATGATAATTCGTTGCGTACATGATCTCCGTCCCCCTTTAGATCTGAGCCTGCATGGCCCGCCAGACGGCCTGCGGCGTGGCCGGCATGTTCAGGCGATTGTTTCCGATCGCATCGGTTATGGCGTTGATGAGCGCCGGCGGCGAGCCGATAGCCCCGGCCTCCCCGCACCCCTTGATGCCGAGCGGGTTGCCCGGGCAGGGTGTGCACTGATGCGAGACGTTGAAGGATGGCAGGTCGTCCGCTCGCGGCATGGCGTAGTCCATGAAGCTGGCGGTCAGCAGCTGACCCGTCGTGGGATCGTATTCGACATTTTCCAGCATCGCCTGGCCGATACCCTGCGCAATGCCGCCGTGCACCTGCCCCTCGACGATCATGGGATTGATAATGTTCCCGAAATCGTCGGCTGCGACGAACTGGATAATGGTCGTCTTGCCGGTCTCCGGATCGACCTCCACCTCACAGATGTAGCAGCCGGCCGGGAAGGTGAAGTTCGACGGGTCGTAGAAGGCACTTTCTTTCAGGCCCGGCTCCATGCCGGCTGGCAGGTTATGCGCAGTATAGGCGGCGAGCGCCACCTGGAACCAGGGTAGCGACTTGTCGGTGCCAGCCACCTTGAGTTCCCCGTTCTCCAGGACGATGTCGCTCTCGTCTGCCTCCATCAGGTGCGCGGCGATCTTCTTGGCCTTCGCTTCGACCTTGTCGAGCGCCTTGACGATCGCCGACATGCCGACGGCGCCGGAGCGGGACCCATAGGTCCCCATGCCCATCTGCACCTTGTCGGTGTCGCCGTGGACGATCGAAATACTGTCGATCGACACGCCGAGACGATCCGCAACGAGCTGGGCGAAGGTCGTTTCGTGACCCTGACCGTGACTGTGCGAACCCGTCAGCACCTCGATCGTGCCGACCGCGTTCACCCTGACTTCCGCCGATTCCCAGAGACCGACGCCGGCGCCGAGCGACCCGACGGCCTGCGACGGAGCGATACCGCAGGCCTCGATATAGCAGCTCATGCCGATGCCACGCTTCATGCCCCGGCGCCCGGCCTCGGCCCGGCGGGCCGGAAAGCCGTTCCAGTCGGCGGCGGCCAAGGCCGCCTCGAGCGAGGCGTCATAGTCGCCGGCGTCATAGGTCATGATCACCGGCGTCTGATGGGGGAAGGTACGGATGAAGTTCTTCCGGCGAAGTTCCGCCGGGGAAAGCCCGAGTTCCCTCGCCGCCGTTTCCACCGTCCGCTCGAGCAAATAGGTCGCTTCAGGGCGTCCGGCTCCTCGGTAGGCGTCGACCGGCACGGTGTTGGTGTAGACGGTCCGGACGTTGCAGTGGATCGCGGGAATGTCGTACTGGCCGGAAAGCAGCGTCGCGTAGAGATAGGTCGGCACGGAGGACGAGAAGAGCGACATATAAGCGCCGAGATTGGCGATCGTGTCCACCTTCAGACCGGTGATGCGGTTGTCCTTGTCGAAGGCCATCTTGACCTTCGACACATGGTCACGGCCGTGGGCATCGGTCATGAAGGCTTCCGACCGGTCCGCCGTCCACTTGACCGGAACGCCCGTCTTCTTGGACGCCCAGAGACAGACGATTTCCTCCGGGTAGATGTAGATCTTCGATCCGAAGCCGCCGCCGACATCCGGCGCAATGACCCGCAACTTGTTCTCCGGCGCGACATTGTAGAAGGCGCTCATCACCAGGCGGGCCACGTGCGGGTTCTGGCTCGTCGTATAGCAGGTGTAATGATCCTCGGCCGCATCATAGATGCCGAGTGCCGCGCGCGGCTCCATCGCATTGGGTGACAGCCGGTTGTTGCGGATCTCGATTTCCGTGACGTGCGCAGCCTCTGCAATCGCCTTGTCGGCCGCCGAGCTGTCGCCGATCTCCCAGTCGAAGATCAGGTTGCCGGGTGCCTCCGGATGAATCTGCGGTACCCCTTCGCCGAGCGCACTGACGGCGTCCGTGACAACCGGCAGCTCCTTGTAGTCGACGACCACTGCCTCGGCGGCATCGCGCGCCTCGGCTACCGAGTCGGCAATCACCACCGCGACCGCGTCACCGACATAACGCACCGTGTCGTGGGCGAGCGGACGCCATGCACCCATCTTCATGGGCGAGCCATCCTTGGAATGGATCATCCAGCCACAGATCAGGTTACCGATCCCGTCGGCCAGCAGTTGCTTGCCGTCGAGAACGTCGATCACCCCCGGCATCGCCTTGGCCGCGCTCGCGTCCACGCCCGTGACACGGGCATGTGCATAGGGCGAGCGCACGAAATAGGCGTACTTCATGCCCGGGACGACCATGTCGTCCGTGTAACGACCCTTGCCTGTGAGAAATCGCTTGTCTTCCTTGCGCGCGACACGCGCTCCAATTCCTTCAACGCCCATCATATCCTCCCGATGGCATTTCGGCGGCCCAACAGCTGCAGACGACGATCAGCGGCAAGCGGCCGGCAAATCGACGTTTTTACTCGGCAGCCTGGCGGCCGGCATGCATCTCGGCATTGGCGGCAAGAACGGCTTTGACGATGTTGTGATATCCGGTGCAGCGACAGATGTTGCCGTCGAGCTCGTGGCGAACGGTGGCCTCATCGAGTGCGCCGCCATGGCGGTTGATCATGTCGACCGCAGTCATCACCATGCCCGGCGTACAGAAACCGCATTGGAGCCCATGGTGCTCCTTGAACGCCGCCTGCACCGGATGCAGTTCGCCGTTGGTGGAGAGCCCCTCGATTGTCGTGATGCTGGACCCCGACGCCTGGACGGCGAGGATGGAGCAGCTCTTGATGGACTTGCCGTCCATGTGCACCACACACGCGCCGCACTGCGTCGTGTCACACCCGACATGGGTGCCCGTCAGCCCCAGCTTTTCCCTGATGAATTGAACGAGAAGCGTGCGATCGTCGCAATCACCGCTGACTGTACGGCCGTTCACCGACAGCGTTACTTTAGCCATATTGTTCCTCCTCGTGTCTCTCCAGGACACCCGAGTCATCATTTGTCTTTTTCCAGAGCGGATCAACTGGTACTTCGAGGGGGAGCGGCATTTTTATTTCCCGCATTGCAGCAACCGCGGGACTTTACTGTGTCGCCGCGAACACTGCCGTCGCGGCACGTGATCACGGACATTTGAATTCAATGGACTTTCCGATTTTGGAGGATATTCTTGTGCAGCGATCGCAAGGACGGATTGAGATCTGCCGGCGGATACGCGAGTGATGCAGTGACCGGTCATCCGGAATGCGTAAAACCATTGGAGAAAAGTCATGAAAAAGGCTCTTGTGCTTGTACTGATCGGCCTTTCGGTCGCTGGTTGCACACAGACCGAGAAGGGCGCCACCATCGGCGCCGCCTCGGGCGCAATCATCGGCGGTGCAATTACGGGTGACGTCCGCGGCGCTGCCGTCGGCGCCGCAATCGGCGGTGTATCCGGCGCCGTCATTGGCGCCGCCAGTGAGCCCGGCAAGTGCTACTACCGCGATCGCTACGGCCGCCGCTACGTCGATTACTGCCCACGCGGCTACTGATCGCCTCTTGCCAAATCAGAGAAGTCCCGGCGACAAACCGGGACTTTTTCCTTTTCTAGGACGTCCTAAAGCGGTATCCCTTCCGCGTCTGCATCTGAAGTTGCCCTTAGCGAAGCGGAAACGTCTGTCGGATAGGATGACCCGAAATACCAACGTTGCGTATACCGATCGGATCGACATTGCCGAATTTGAGTTCTGCGTTTCGGGGGGCCGGGAGCGCCTTGACGGTCGCAGCGACGGCTTTGTTTTGCCTCGGCTTTGCCGGTGACGCCCACGCCTTCAAGATCTTCGGCATCACACTATTCGGGGACGACGAGGCTGATGTAAACGTCGTCGATCCACTTAACTACAGCGTTCATCTGGATACCGATGGCTCCGACCGCGAGCTCGCCCGGGCCATCGAACGAAGTTCGCTGCTCGTCAATCAGGCTGAGAACCCGGTCTCCGGCGATCTTGGGCTGGTCATCAAGGCACGCGACGATCGCGACAGGCTGATTGCGGCACTTTATGAGCGGGCCCATTATGGAGGCGTGGTCACCGTCACGATCGGCGGCCGCAGCATCGACGATCTTCCTCCCAACCCGAAGTTCGACCGGTCCGGTCCGGTGCCGGTCACCCTCCGCGTCGAGCCCGGCCCGGTCTTCACACTTGGCGACATCCGCCTGGAAGGCGATGCGGCCCGTCTTGATCCCGGCCGCTACGATCTGCGGCCCGGCGCGGATGCCGGATCGCTCGTGATCATCAAGGCGGCCCGACAGATCGTCGATGATCTCAAGACGGAGGGCCGCCCGCTGGCGCACCTCACCGAGCAGCAAGTCGTCGCAGATCACAAGTCGCGGACGGTCGATGTGGTGCTCGGCGCGGAAAGCGGCCCCATCGCCCCGATCGGACCCGTCACAATTTCGGGAGAGAAGGCCGTCGACCCAGACTTTATCCGACGGTATTCGCGGCTCAACCAGGGAAAGCCCTACATCCCCGAAGACATAAGGAAGGCCTCTGAGCGGCTGCGCAAACTCGGCGTCTTTTCAAGCGTGACGATCAAGGAAGCGGAGACACTTGCTCCGGATGGATCGCTGCCGATCGGCATCACCGTCTCCGAAGGCAAGCACCGCTATTTCGGTTTCGGCGCGTCGATCTCAACGATCGATGGAGGCGGACTGCAGGGGTATTGGGGTCATCGCAACCTCTTCGGGCAGGCGGAATCCTTGAGGATCGAGGGTTCGGTAGGCGGTCTTGGCAATTGGAACGGCGTCGAAAATCTCGATTACACCGCCGGCATCTCTTTCGTGAAGCCCGGCGCCTTCGTTCCCTCCGGAACACTGGACGCCAGCATCAAGGGTTCGACGATCACGACGGAATCCTATGACGCCGCTTCGGTCGTCGCGCGCCTCGGCTACTCCTACGAACTTTCCGACAAGGACACGCTCTCCGCTGCGGCGACACTGAGCTTCGACGACATCGACGATGCGTTCGGCAACAATCGCTACGTCACGTTTGCCCTGCCGATCGACTATGTTCGCGATACGCGCGACAACACCCTCAATCCGACAGAGGGATACCGCGCCACACTCTCTGCAGCACCAAGCTACGAGGTTCTCGAGGGAACGATCTTCTCGTCCTTTGAGGGCTCGATTTCCGGCTACCGCGGCTTCGGCGAAGACGACCGCCTCGTCCTTGCCGGCAAGCTCGCGGCCGGGACACTGATCGGCGGCGACGGCCTCGCCAGCATGCCGGCGACGCGCCGCTTCTATGCCGGAGGCGGCGGCTCGGTCCGCGGCTACGCCTACCAGGAAATCTCCCCGTACAACGGCAGCGGCGATGCGACCGGCGGGCGATCCTACGTCACAGGTTCCGTTGAGGCGCGCCTCAACGTCACCAATACGATCGGTGTCGTTCCGTTCCTCGATTTTGGAACCGTATCGTCGGAGATCTATCCCGATTTCTCTGATGTCCGCCTCGGGGCAGGCATCGGTCTGCGCTATAATACGCCCTTCGGGCCGATCCGGCTCGACGTCGCCATGCCGCTCGATCGCTACGACGGCGGCAGCCGTTATGGCATCTACGCCGGAATCGGACAGAGCTTCTGACACCGCCTACCGCCACACCGAAAGGGAAGACGAAGAACCGCGATGCAATTCCTGACCCGCCTGACGAAATGGATCCTTCGCCTCGCGGCCTATGTCGCAGGAACGACACTTGCGCTGCTGATCGTTGCAATCGTGCTCGGCGGGTTCACCTCTTTCGGCGGAAGGCTGTTGTCGGGCTGGATCGCGGAGCTCGCCTCGACGCCGGATCGCCGGATTGCGATTTCCGAGCCGGGCCCACTTCTGTCGGGAAGACTTCGCATCGGCACGGTCACAATTGCCGACACGAAGGGAACCTACGCCACGATCCGTGACCTCGCTGTCGACTGGACACCGTCGGCTCTGCTTGCCGGACGTTTCCGCGCCGATCGCATCGCCGCAACGGCGATCGAGATCGACAGACAACCGATGGTGACGCAACCTCCGACACCGTCAGGCGGCCCGTTCCGGTTGCCATTGGCGATTGACGTAGCCTCCGTCGAAGTGAGCGAGATTTCACTCGGCAGCGATCTGACCGGCAAGCCGATGACCTTTTCCCTGGCCGGGTCCGGGATGGCCGATGCCGACCGGATGGCGGCGACTGTCGAGGCCCGACGCGAGCATGATCCGGGTTCGGCACTTGTTGCGGAGCTGCTCTATGCTCCGGCAGATGATCGCTTGCGCCTGCAGGCGACTGTCACGGAGCCAGCCGGCGGACTCGTGGCCGGCTTGCTGCGCTTGCCGGGAGAACCGGCGTTCAAGATTGCAGTGGACGGCGACGGACCGCTGTCCGACTGGCGCGGCAAAGTCTCAGCCGACGTCGACGGTCAGCCTACGGTCTCGGTCACAGCCACGCACCGCATCGTGGCGGAGAACCGCCGGCACGTGACGCTCAAGGGCGACGGCCAATTCGATCGGATTCTTCCGCCTGCCCTGCGCGAACTGTTTTCAGGCCGGACCCAGCTCGACCTGGCAGCGGCGCTCGCGCCCTCCGGCGCGATCGAGATCGAAAGCGGAAAGGTCACGACTGCTCGCTTCCAGCTCAACGCCTCGGGAACCTTAGATCCCGCGGGCCAGAACGACCTACGGGCCAGTCTCTCCGGCTTGTCCGGACCCGTCACCGTTCGCTGGACCGCCGACAAGCGCGCCATCGAAACGGAGATCGAAAGCGCGACATTGTCCGTCAACGGACCGGCGTCGGCGGCCGCACTCGATATCAGGGCACAGTTGCAGTCCGTCGCCACGACGGAGGGACGCCTGAACACGGTGGCACTCTCGGCAAGAAGTGCGGCCTTCAACCTCGCGAAGCGGGAAGGCCTGATCGACACGATGCTATCGGTCAACACAGGCACGTTTTCGAACCCTTGGCTGAGCCGCGTCGTCCGACCGCCGCTGACCATACACGCGCCGCTCGTCGTTTCGTCTGCAAGCATCGGCTTCGACGGGTCGACCATCGAAAGCGCCTCGATCGGCGGCAAGCTCGACGGGAGCTACTCGCTGGAGAGCGGCAGTTTGTCATCCCACCTCGCCCTGTTCCTGCTGCCGGATGTCCTGCCAGCGGGCGTCGCGTCGAAGTTCAGCGGAACGATCGGGCTGGCCGGCGATCTTCAATTCTCGCCACCGCGCGCCGTAAGCCTCGAAAATCTGAAGGTGACCTCCGACATCCTGGAGATCTCGGGCAAGGGCGCGCTCACATCCGACAACCAGATTTCTGCGGACCTGGGAGGTAAGCTCGCCGACATAGGCCATTTCATCGCCAATACCTCAGGCGGGGCCGGCTTCACCGTTTCCGCGTCCGGCCCACTCGACGGCCCCAGAGCACAAGTGGCGCTGAACGCCGCCAAGGCGACAGTAGCCGGACGGACACTGGAAGACCTGACTGTCGAGCTGGAAGGGACTGCGAGACCGACAGCTCCGACAGGCCAGCTCAGGATTTCCGGCAAACTGGACGGACAGGCCATCAGCGGCAGCGCCGACCTTGTCCCGGCGAACGGTGGGACGAACATCCCGGCCCTTTCGGTCGTCGTGGGTCCGAACCGTGCGTCTGGCTCGATGTCGTTCTCGCCGGAATTCGTACCGAGCGGCGAACTGACCTTCGATTTTCCGGACCTTGGTCTCCTTGCCGCGCTGGCCGGTCAGCAGCTCACCGGCGATCTCAAGGGCAAGGTGACGATTGGAGACGACAACGGGCGGACGAGCCTGAACGTCATGGCGAGCGGTTCGGCTGCAAGTCGTGACGGCATCGTGGTGGGCAGACCCGATGTGAACGTCACAATCGCCGATCTCCAGACGTTTGCCGCCAGCGGATCGGTTCGTGCACAGTCGGTCAAGCTCGGCGGCCAGACGCTGGAGGCACCTCTTCTCTCGTTCACTCGCCGCGGCTCATCCACCGGGATCAAACTCGAAGCCCGCTATGACAACGCGCCCGTTCTCTTCGAAGGTGACGTGGCGGAAACCCCGAGCGGACTGACCATCGCGATCAGCCGGCTTTCGGCCGCGCCGCGCGGGCTCCCGCTGCGACTGTCCGCTCCTGCCTCGGTGGACGTCGTGGACGGCAGCGCAACCCTCCGTTCCGTTGTCATCTCTGCAGGCAACGGCACCGTCACACTCAATGGAAAGGCCGGCAGCGCGCTTGCTCTGAACGCGGCGCTGAACAACATTCCGGCGGCGTTGGCCAACAGCCTCTCGCCCACGCTCGGTGCAGCCGGCAACATCTCAGGTACCGTCACGGTCACCGGGCGGGCCGCATCACCTGTGGTGGGCTATACGCTCGACTGGCGGAACGCAGCGATCGCCCAGACACGCTCGGCCGCCCTCGGCGACTTGAACATCAATGCTCGCGGACGCTTCGAAGGCAATCGGCTGACGATCGAGACGCGAACGACCGGCGCCGGCGGCGCGGTCCTGACGGGCGGAGGATCGCTTGTCGTGTCCGGCAGGCAGGATGTCGACATGCGCTTCGTCGGCGACCTGCCCTTTGCGACGCTGTCCGGCCTGCTGGCACAACAGGGCCTGGTGCTGGAGGGCACTGCAAATGTCCAGTTCACCGTATCCGGCAATCTCCGTGGTCCCGTTATCGGCGGCAGACTGACGACCAGTGGCGCGCGGCTCATCGACGTGCGGAGAAATCTTACCGTGGAAGGCCTCACCGCCACGGTCGTACTTGCGGACAACCGGGCGACGATCTCGAGTCTCACCGGGCGTCTGGCGAGCGGCGGCACGGTGTCGGGCTCGGGCACCATCGACATTCGTTCTCCCGGATTACCCGCCGATATCGAGATCAAGCTCATCAAGGCCGTCTATGTCGATGGAACGCTCTTCCACTCGACGGTCGACGGCACGCTCGCTTTGCGCGGCCCCCTTCTCTCCGGCCCCGTGCTCTCCGGATCGCTCGCCCTCTCCGATACAGCGATCACGGTGCCGGAACGGCTACCCGCCAGTCTTGCCGAACTCGACATCAAGCACAGGAATCCGCCGCCGGCCGTTCGCGCCCAGACGGCCGCATTGCGGCCGGCGGAAGCGCGCGGCAGCAGTTCCGGCACCCGGCTTGACCTTGCGGTTTCCTCGCCCTCCCGCGTCTTCGTGCGCGGCCGCGGCATCGACGCCGAACTCGGGGGTTCGCTCACTCTGAGGGGAACTGCCGCCGATCCAGAGGTCAGCGGCGCCTTCACGCTGCGACGCGGCCGCCTGACCATCCTGACGAAGCGGCTGGACTTCACCCGTGGCACGATCACCTTCGGGGGCGGCCTGATCCCCATCCTCGACATGGAAGCCACCACCACATCCGGCAGCACCACGATAACCGTAACGATCTCGGGGTTGGCCAACAATCCGCAGGTCGCGTTCTCGTCGTCGCCAGCCCTCCCGCAAGACGAGATCCTGGCGCAGCTCATTTTCGGTCAGTCGATGACCCGGCTTTCGGCACTCCAGATTGCCCAGCTTGCCGATGCCGTGGGACAGCTCGCCGGCGGGCAGACGTCGCTCTTCAACAGCCTGCGCAGTGCAATTGGTATCGACAATCTCGACATCACCACCGATGAACGCGGTCAAGCCCAGTTCCGCGCCGGAAAATACCTGAACGAGCGCACTTATATCGAGCTCGAACAAGGAGCCAACGGAACGGGTCGAGCGATCATCAATCTCGATGTCGGCCGCGGTGTCAAACTGAAGGGCGAAGCAGGCGGTGACGGCTCCGGCGGTGCAGGCATCTTCTACGAAAAGGAATACTGAGCCCCGGACGTCGTCCCGGCTCGCCGTTGCGGCAGTGCGGCTCAGTAGCTCACTTTACTGGTCTTCAGAAGAATGTTGCTCTCGGTGGTATTGATGCCTTCGATGAGACGGATGCGCCGTAGCGTCTCGTCGAAGGATGCGAGGTCGCGATCTTCCAGTTCGGCGACGAAGTCCCACCGGCCGTTGGTGCTGTGAAGTGCGCGCACCTCGGGCAAACCGCGTAGCTGATGGGCGACCTTGTCTGCGAACTTACCAACAACCTCTATCATCACGATCGCGCGGACACCGGCAGCGCGCAGCTCACTTCCGGTTTTGATGGTGAAGCCTGCGATGGTACCGTCTGCAACCATGCGATCGATCCGTGCGGCGATGGTCGCGCGCGAGGCACCGGTCATCGCCGCAAGCGATGACACGGCGATTCTGGCATTGTGGCGCAATGCGCCGAGTATGGTGTGATCCAAATCGTCCAAGGTTACATTCCGCCAGAATAGCTTCGCATTCTGATAAATGTAGCTCACTTTTCGACATTTTTCCATCTTTTTGCCGGCGCGATGCACGGAGATAATCCCAACAACATCGGGGAGTCGAGAATGCAGGTGCAGCAGAAGGCGGTGACACTGATCGGGGTGCCGGTCGAGGAAGGCTCGGGTCGCGGCGGTTGCGCGATGGGACCCGCGGCCCTCAGGATTGCCGGGATCGGGCATGTCCTGCAGGAACTCGGCTATCGCGTCAGCGATGCGGGCGATCTCCGGCCGGAGCCGACGGACGATCTCGCCACGAGCGCAAGGGCTCGCAATCTTCCCGCTGTCGCCGCGTTCACCCGCGCCCTCGAGAAGGCAACGTTCGATGCCGCCGACGCCGGCAGCTTGCCGGTGGCGCTCGGCGGCGATCACAGCCTGTCGATGGGCAGTGTTTCTGGCATGGCCCGCTACGCCGAACAGGTCGGCCGTCCGCTTTTCGTCCTCTGGCTGGATGCCCATGCCGACTTCAACACGCCGGAGACTTCCCCCTCCGGCAACATGCACGGAATGCCGGTCGCCTTCTTCTGCGGTCAGGCGGAGTTCGCTCCCATCCTTCCGGCCGAACGGCCGTTCGTCGATCCGACGCGGGTTTATCAGGTCGGTATTCGCTCGGTGGACGAGGAGGAGCGCGTCGCGATCGCGAAACACGAGGTCAACGTATTCGACATGCGTGCCGTGGACGAAGAGGGTGTCGGCGCGATTATGCGTAGGATTCTCGCTGAGGTCGAGGGCCGCAACGGCCTCCTGCATGTGAGCCTCGACGTCGATTTCCTCGACCCGGACGTCGCTCCCGGTGTCGGTACCACCGTACCGGGCGGAGCGACCTTCCGCGAGGCCCACCTCATCATGGAAATGCTCCACGACAGCGGGCTCGTTTCCTCGCTCGACCTCGTCGAACTGAACCCTTTTCTGGACGATCGCGGCAAGAGTGCCCGCGTCCTGGTCGATCTTGCGGCGAGCCTTTTCGGTCGCCGCGTCCTCGATCGCCCCACCCGCTCCGCCTGAGCCACAAGGAACGCCGTCATGTCGCAGACAGCCGAACTCATTGCCACCGAACACCGCCTCGGCGCCCATAACTATAAGCCTCTCGACGTCGTCCTGACGCGGGGACAGGGCGTGCATGTCTGGGACAGCGACGGAAACCGTTATCTCGATTGCCTGTCGGCTTATTCCGCCGTCAACCAGGGGCATTGCCACCCGCGCATCCTGACGGCCATGACGGAACAGGCGTCGAAACTCACGCTGACCTCGCGCGCCTTCCGCAACGACCAGCTTGCTCTCTTCTACGAGGAGCTTGCCGCGCTTACCGGCTCCCACAAGATCCTGCCGATGAACTCGGGCGCGGAAGCCGTCGAGACCGCGATCAAGGCGGTGCGCAAATGGGGCTATGAGGTAAAGGGGGTCGAAAAGAACAAGGCCGAGATTATCGTCTGCTCGGAGAATTTCCACGGCCGGACGCTGAGCATCATCAGCTTCTCGACCGACCCGGACGCCCGCGAAGGCTTCGGTCCTTACACGCCGGGCTTCACCATCGTGCCTTTCGGTGATGCCGCCGCGTTCGAGGCCGCGATCAACGCGAATACGGTTGCCGCCCTCATCGAGCCGATTCAGGGCGAAGCCGGTGTCATCATCCCCCCCGCCGGCTATTTCCGCCGCGTGCGCGATCTGTGCACGGAGCACAACGTCACGCTGATCCTCGATGAGATCCAGACCGGGCTCGGGCGAACCGGCAAACTGCTAGCCGAGGAGCACGAGGGGATCGAGGCGGATGCGACCCTCATCGGCAAGGCCCTCTCCGGCGGGTTCTATCCCGTCTCCGCGGTGCTTTCGAACTCCGAAGTGCTCGGAGTGTTGCAGCCGGGCCAACACGGCTCCACCTTCGGAGGCAACCCACTCGCCTGCGCGATCGCCCGCGAGGCGCTGAAAGTGTTGATCGAAGAAGGCATGATCGAGAACGCCGAGAAGATGGGCGCCTATTTCATGGAAGGTCTTCGGTCCATTCGCTCCAACATGGTCCGGGAAGTCCGCGGACGCGGACTGATGATGGCGGTCGAACTCTTGCCCGAGGCAGGTGGTGCCCGCAAGTACTGCTACGCCATGAAGGATCGCGGCATCCTCGCCAAGGACACCCATGTCAACACGATCCGCCTCGCGCCACCACTGGTCATCACCAGGGACCAGGTGGATTGGGCAATCGAAAACATCGACGCCGTACTGTCAAAAGGCGCGTGAAAGCGGCGGGCCCTTGACCGCTGCTGGCTGCAGCTCCCCTTTGCCGTCTCCGATTTAGATTTGAGCAACACTCTTGCGCTACGGTGCACAGAGCGAGACGAGATGTCACTGCCGCAGCCCGGTCCGTCGCATCGCCGGTACGCGTTTTCATAGCATGAGCAAGGACGTTTCAGCGCCGGTGCTCTGCGAAAGACAAAAGGACGGGGAACACACTGATGGCAACGACGATCAACTCCACGACCTTCGGCGGCGATACTCTCGAGATCATCGCCTTCCGTCTCCACGACCAGGAATTCTGCGTGAAGACGACGACCATTCGCGAAATCCGCGGCTGGGCACCTTCGACGCCCATTCCGCATGCGCCGGCCGACGTGATTGGCGTCATGAACTTGCGCGGCTCGGTGATCCCGATCATCGACCTCGCCTACAAGCTCGGCATGAAGAGCACGGTCGCGAACGAGCGCAGCGCAATCGTCGTCGCCGAAGTCCACAACATGGTCATCGGCATGCTCGTCGACCGCGTCTCCGACATCCTGACGATCCCGAGCTCCCAGGTGCAGCCGGTACCGGAAATCTCGGCCTCCTTCGACAAGTCCTTCTCGGAAGGCATCATCGCCACCGAGAATGGCATGATCTGCTTCCTGAACCTCTCGAAGATGTTCAAAGGTACGGAAGCCGACGACCTCGCCGCCTGATCGCGGCCCATAAACGCCTTGATTTACGGGAGCCGGCGCTATCCGATAGCGCCGGTTTCTCGCAAACCTGTCTGCCGTCAGGCGAGTTGATCGCGCACGGCACCTGACGTACCAGAGGCAGGTACGGTCTTCCGAGGTTTGAACGTCATGCAACTGCTTCTCATCCATACCGGCGGTACGATCGGCATGGCCCCCGGGCCCGATGGCCTCGCACCGATGAGGGGACTCGTCGAAAAGGCAGTGGCGGAACGCCTGCCGGCAGGCGTCACTCTCCATAGCCATGTCTTCGATCCACTGATCGACAGTGCGGACATGGGACCGGACGGCTGGAATGCCATCCTTTCGGCTATCCGCGCCTACCCAGGCATACCCGTCATCGTGACCCATGGTACCGACACGATGGCCTTCACCGGCGCCGCGCTTTCGCAGGCGCTTGCCGGAGAAGGTCGTAGCGTCATTCTTTGCGGTTCCATGACGCCGATCGGCATGGGCGGCGACGCCGAAGGCAATCTCGCGCTTGCGATCGACGCGACCATGGCGACGGGTGATGAAGGCGTGCAACTGGCCTTTGCCGGCTCGCTGCTGCCGGCAGACGGCCTTGTGAAGCACCACAGCCACGAGGCTCTGTCGTTCCGCTCACAGCCGCAGCAACCACAACCGACACCGTCAAGACGCAGCTTCGACACCCGTCGTTTCGCCATCCTGACGCTTTCCCCGGGTCTGCCGGCTGAGGCGCTGGAAGCCGTCCTTGCGACGCTGGACGGCGCTGTCCTCCGCGTTTTCGGCGCAGGTACGGCACCGTCGGACCAGGCGATCCTGAAGGCTCTTGCCGAGGCCGTTGCCGCGGGCAAGCGGATACGCGCGGTGAGCCAGTGCGAGGCGGGCGGCTTAACGCCCGGAACCTACGCCGCGGGGGCGGGTCTTTGGGCGACTGGCGTCGAAAACGGCGGCATGGAAACACCGGAAGCGGCACTCATCCGCCTCTGGCTCAACTGAGGCGAATGCAAGAGAGAGGCGAGCTGAAGCCCGCCTCCCGGATTGGGTCTCACTCCACGCCGGCTCAGTTGAAGAGCACGAAAGTCTTCTGCAGCGTGATCCAGACACCCCAGAGGATCGGCAGGCCGACGACGGCCCAGGCGACCAGCGCCTTTCCGTCAAACCCACCTTTGCCGATCCCGAAGGAGCCGGTCGGGCCAGCGTTGCTTGCCTGCGTCTTCGCCTGCAGAGCCGCGACTTCTTCGTCCGACATAAACCATTTGTCCGAGAGCGGCCTGACCAGCGTGTTGGCAATGAGCCCGAGCGCCAGCAACCCGGCGAGGATGTACATGGTGAAGTCATAGACCTGCGCGCGGGGAATGCCGGCGGCAATCTGCGCTTCACGTATGTAGTTCACAACCACCGGACCGATGATGCCGGCCGTCGCCCAGGCTGTCAGGAGACGACCGTGGATCGCGCCGACGAACTGTGTGCCGAAAATGTCCGCGAGATAAGCCGGAACGGTCGAGAACCCGCCACCGTACATGGACAGGATGACGCACAGGGCAGCGACGAAGAACACCTTGCTGCCGATGCCGGCCGCCCAGGGAGCGGAGGCATAGAGCAAAATGCCGAGCAGGAAGAAGACGTAGTAGGTGTTCTTGCGTCCGAGTCTGTCGGAAAGCGACGCCCAGAAGAACCGTCCGCCGATATTGAAGAGCGAGAGCAGACCGGTGAAGCCGGCGGCGATCGCCGCAACAGCCGCAAGCTGTTCCTTATTGAGGTCGGCGAATTTCACGTCTGGAACGCCGATCAGCGAGCCGGCGAAAATCTCCTGCAGCATCGGTGAGGCCATGCCGATCACGCCGATCCCCGCGGATACGTTGAGGCAGAGCACGGCCCAGATCAGCCAGAATTGCGGAGTCTTGTGCGCATTGCGCAAATGGACGTGGCCGTGTGTGATCATGGCATTTCCGGTGACCTTCGGCTGCCAGCCGTCCGGGCGCCACCCGGCGGGCGGAATGCGATAGCCGAAGGCGCCCCCCATCATGAACACGAAGTAGACGCCAGCCATGACGACGAACGTCTGCCAGACGCCGACGGAGGTCTCGCTTTTGAAGACGTTCATCAGCATGTCGGCAAGCGGCGCACCGATCATCGCGCCGCCGCCGAAGCCCATGATGGCCATCCCTGTCGCCATCCCACGACGGTCGGGAAACCACTTGATCAGCGTCGAGACCGGTGAGATGTAGCCGAGACCCAGGCCGACACCGCCGATCACCCCTGCACCGACCCACATCAGCCAGAGTTGATGGAAGATGACGCCGAGTGCAGCAATCAGAATGCCTCCGCACCAGCAGCAGGCCGAGACGAAGCCGGCGCGACGGGGGCCGACTCGCTCCAGCCAACCACCCCAGATCGCGGCTGACGAACCGAGCAGGACGAAGAAGAGCGTGTAGATCCAGCCGAGGTCACTCACCCGCCAGTCGCATGTCGTGGTGAAGAGGGCCGAGAAAAGCGTGAGATCGGTGCAGGCAACCGACTGGTTGATTCCGATCGACTTGGTTAGCGGTAGCCAGAATACCGAGAAGCCATAAGCCATGCCGATGCAGAGATGAATGGCAAGCGCCGCCGGCGGCACGAGCCAGCGATTGAAGCCCGGTTTTGCGATGATGCGTTCGCGGTCGAGCAAACCCGCACCGTAACCGTCGGTTAGTGTTTCCGTTGTGGCAGTCATTCCTGTTCTCCTCCCTGCCGCCGGTCGAAGCCGGCGGGTCCATCTGCTTGCAGGCAGACCGGCACCGGTCCCCGTCTACGAAGACGCTGCGCTGCCTCCCCAGCGATGTCGCGCAAACGACTCGCTCTTCCGCTTCCGGCGACCGAATGTCGGACGATGCGCCGGATGCCGGATTCATGGAGCAAACCGCGTGCCAGAAAACAGTCCTAGATTTTTCAGTGCGTTAGGTCGCGCCCACTCAGAAATTCGGACATTTTGTCCGGATTTGCGCGACATTTTGTCCGGGAAGGACTGAGTCAATCCGCTTCGGGAAGCCAGATCGTGAAAGTGGTTCCCTCTCCCGGACGGCTCTCGGCGGCCAAGCTGCCCCCCTGTCGAGTAACCAGCGTTTGACTGATCGACAGGCCGAGACCGGTTCCGCCTTGCCGCTTGGTGGTAAAGAAGGGGTCGAAGATGCGATGCAGCACGTCGGGTGTCATCCCGACGCCGGTATCCGTCACCTTGATCGCAACACCCCGCCGCCCTTCATGATCTTCGTCCCGGCTCTTCAGCGTTAACGTGCCACCGTTCGGCATGGCGTGGATGGCATTGACGATCAGGTTCACCAGAACCTGCTGCAGTTCTGTCCGGTTCATCAGCACGAGCCGCTCGGCCGTATCCTCGCGCGAGACCGCGATCGCTCCTTTACTCAGGAGGTGGTGCACGAGCGGCAGGGAATCGGAAATGACATCCGCGACGACGTGCCGTTCGACATACCCGGCGTATTCCTCCGGCTTCGCGAACTGCAGCAGCTTCGTCACGATCTGGCTGATCCGGTGAATCTGTTCGTCGATGAGGCGGAACTCGGTTGCGGCATCCGCCGCGTTGGCGCCGAGAACGCTGCGAACGACGTCGAGGTTACCTTGCAGGACGGCTATGGGATTGTTGATCTCGTGAGCGACTCCGGCCGTGATCTCACCGATCGCGGCAAGCTTTTCGGACATAATCAGCTGCTTGGTCGTCGCCTCGAGCTGTCTGTTGGCGATTTCGAGCTCGTGCGTTCGGGCAGCGACGCGGGCATTGAGCTCCTCGTTCCAGGTCCGGAGTTCGCGATCACGCTGCTGGACCTGGTCCAGAAGCGTGTCGAGATGGTGCGCCACACGGCTGATCTCGTCGTCGGCGGGCGGGAGACCTGTGCGGGCACCGAGTTCCCCCTCTTCGACCCTGCCGATCGTCGCCGTCATGCGTTCGAGCGGCTTGAAGATTCCTCGTGCCCAGCGAAGAAAGATTGGAACGCTGGCCGCGGTCACGGCAAGGAATGCAAGGCCAATGCCGATCAGGGTCTCT
Organism: Ciceribacter azotifigens; assembly: GCF_048159625.1. Taxonomy (NCBI): domain Bacteria; kingdom Pseudomonadati; phylum Pseudomonadota; class Alphaproteobacteria; order Hyphomicrobiales; family Rhizobiaceae; genus Ciceribacter; species Ciceribacter azotifigens. Next base: position 103,466 of record NZ_JBLQTA010000005.1, read on the forward strand.
GTCTTGGCGCGAGCGAACGGCGCTTCCAGGAAGCCGACATAAAGCATGCCGACTCTCTTGCCGTAGCTGTCGCTGATCGGCTCGTAGGCGGAAACGTACCAGTCATTGACGACGAAGGCGCTGTCTAGCCAGACACGACCATGGTCAAGCACCGCATCGCGAACGGACTTGGACACGCGCGTGCCGAGTGCCCGCTTGTCCTCGAAGAGCCGGACATTCGTGCTAATTCGCACGTCGTCGAGAAAAAGCGTCGCGGTTCCGCGGCTGCCGGTCGGCAGGCTCGCTTCGCGGTAGACGAGATCGTTGATGGTGTCGATGAAGACGAGGTTCTGGTTGAGCAGGATTCCGCCGACCAGCGCGACGTTTCCAAGCCCCGGCACGAATGCGGGGCTCGCGGAATGGACGACCATGCCGCGGTTTTCGATTGTTCGGTCGGTTGGAAGCGCATTCGGCGTCGGTACGAGCTCCAACCGCGCCTGGCTCGCCAGCTGATCTGAGATGGCGGCCAGTTCCTCACTGTTGAAGATGTCGATGGCTGTGCTCGCACGGCCGGAGAGCGCAGCTCGCACGACCGGCCAGTCGCCGCGGATCGGGGCGGCGGCTCCGACGGGCGGAGAGGCGGCAAGTGGGCCACCACCACTGATGACCATCAGGAAATCCAGGCCGAGTCGTTTGCGGTTCTCGTCGAGGAACGCAGGCAGGGAGGCAGCCCCATGCTGGCCGACCACATCGCGAAAGTCGGCCGAGTCCGTCAGTGCCTTCAGGTGCTCACCGGTGTTTTCGAGAATCCGCGACAGATACTGGTGCGCGATCGTAAGATCGCCGTTCACCTTGGAGGTCAGGAGCGCATCGAACTTGGCTTCCCACCGCGCCATGGTGACGGCGAGCAGCACCGGCAATATGACGAGCGTCGGTAACAGCGCGATGGCAAGCAACCGAAAGCGGATCGAGGAGCCGCCCGTGCCAGACACGATGGACGCCGGTCGCTCAGACATTCCACGCCAGGCATTTGCGGTCGATCGTTTTGCGCGAGATGCCCAGTCGTCGCGCCGCTTCGTCCCTGTTGCCGCCAACCTCCTGAAGGACCGCAAGAATGTGTCGCCGCTCGACGTCTTCGAGCGTCGAAGCGGCGGAGGCCGGAGGAAAACGTTGACCCTGGAAGTCGTCGGGGAAGGCACCGAGGATCAGCGAACGCTCGACGAGATTCCGTAGCTCGCGAACATTACCCGGCCAGCGATAACGCAGGAGCGCCGCCCTGACATTCGCGTCGATGGCGACGGGAGGCATCCCGAGTTGCTGGGACAACTTGTCCATGAAGAGTCCCGCCAGTTCGAGCACATCACCGTCCCTTTCGCGCAGCGGCGGCAGAAGAAGCTGCATGACGTTGATCCGGTAGAAGAGATCGGGCCGGAAATTGCCTTGTCTGACTTGCGCATCAAGGTCTGCATTGGTTGCGAAGACGAAGCGGAGGTCGACCGGAACCTCGCGCTCGGCGCCGACGGGGCGCACGCGCCTGTCTTCAAGCACGCGTAGCAGCTTGCTCTGGGTGGCAAGCGGCATTTCGCCGATTTCGTCCAGGAACAGCGTGCCGCCCTGGGCGTGCATGAATAGCCCCTCGCGATTCGTCTCCGCGCCTGTGAAGGAACCCTTGAGATGACCGAAGAGCTCGGATTCGATCATGTCAGGCGGAATCGCGGCACAATTGACCGGTACGAACGGCTTCTCCGCGCGATCCGACAACGCGTGGATCGATCGCGCTGCGACTTCCTTGCCCGTGCCCGACTCACCACTAAGCAGCACGGTCGTCGGCAAGGGAGCGACCCTCGCGATCGTCTCACGAACACGGCGGATCGCCGGGGATTCACCGATCAGTTTGTCGCGAAGGAGAATATGATGAGAGGTGGCCCGTAATTCGTAGCGCAGGACGAAGTTCTCGCGTTGCAACCGCATGCGGTCGAGACAACGGGCGACGGCGTTGAGTATCTGGTTGGAGCGGAAGGGCTTCAGGACGAAATCAACGGCCCCGGCCCTCAGTGCCTGGATCGCCGTCTCGAGATCTGCGTAGGCGGTCATAAGGATCGCGTCGGCGTAGAAGCCGATCGACCTTTGCTCGACCAGCCAGTCGACGCCGTTCCTGCCCGGCATGATATTGTCGAGGATGACGACGTCGAAGTGGTGCCGGTCGAGCTTGCGGGACGCTTCGTCCGTATCGGCCGCCTCCTCGATCCGCTTGCAGCGCGGCCCGAGGGTACGAACGAGAAAATTACGCATTCCCGGCTCATCGTCGACGACAAGAATCGAGGCTTGCGCAAGCCACGGCCCGAATTCAGGCATGCGTTCGGCGGCAGCCGACTTCCGTACCGTCTCTGCCCCCACGCGCCTCTCCCATCCCGTCGATCAGATCACCGGCATAAATAGCAGAGAAGGTGAAGTCACAAAAGCCACGGGATAGGTTTGCGACAGACCGGAAACGTTATGCCGGCTGGGGCCGCTTGACCAGTTTCGCGGCATCGAGAACCAGCGGATCGAGGCCGGCCCCGCCTGCGTCGATGATCTCGAACAGTTGACGCCGCATGCGAGGCTCCCAGAACTTGTTGATGTGTGTGGCTACGCCGCCAATCCGCGTCGTCTCCGGCTGGGAGGCGAAGAAAGACGCGATCTGGTTCGCCATCCGAACTAGCCTTTCGGCGGTTTGCTCATGCGACATCGGCAACGGCTCCTGGAAACGATATGCGGTCAGCATAGGTGAAAACTTCGAAATCCTCGCCGCGAACGACGGCGACGAGGGTCACGCCCGCCTGCTCGGCCGTCTCGATCGCAAGAAGTGTCGGGGCTGAGACAGCAAGCAGGAACCGACTTCCGAGGACCGCCGCCTTCTGGACCATCTCGACCGACAGGCGGCTGGTGACGACGACTGCACCGTCCTCACCGTGAAGGCCAGTCTTGGCAACGGCTCCGCAGAGCTTGTCGAGGGCGTTGTGACGCCCGACGTCTTCACGGATTGCGACCAGCCCCCTTCCCGGTACGAAGAAGCCGGCGCCATGGACGGCGTGCGTCTGCCGGTTGAGATGTTGCGCCGCATCGAGCGCCCGCACCGCCTCCACAATTTCGTCCGCACGCAAGCGCAGTTCGCCACCGCCCACGAACCGTACTGGCCTCAGCGCCTGTTCGATCGATTCAATTCCACACAAACCGCAGCCGACTGGGCCCGCCATGTGGCGGCGACGTGCGCGAAGGGCGTCGGCGACCGGATCGGCGAGCGTCACCTGCACGTCGACGCCGCGCCCCTCGTCAACGACCTCTATACCGACGATCTCCGCCGGATCGGCGATGATACCCTCGGTGAGACTGAACCCGACGGCAAAATCCTCAAGATCCGCCGGCGTCGCCATCATGACGGCATGGGTGGTGCCGCCATAGCTGAAGGCGATCGGAACCTCGTCGGGGACCATGCGCTCGCCGCTCCGCATGCTGCCCGCCCGGAAGACAAGCTCCGACACAGGTACAGCAGCGAGGCGTCCTGAGGTCATTCGGCGGCCTCCAGTTTCCCGGCGATGCGGCGCGACTTCCGCGAGAGGTCTTCATAGTCCTGCTGCCATTCGGACGGACCATTCGACGGGGCGACCTGGACTGCGGTCACCTTGTATTCCGGGCAGTTTGTCGCCCAATCCGAGTAATCGGTGGTGATGACGTTCGCCTGCGTCTCGGGATGGTGGAAGGTCGTATAGACCACGCCCGGCGAGACCCGTTCGGTGATCTCCGCCCGAAGCGTCGTTTCGCCTGCACGGCTGGCGAGCCGCACCCAATCCCCATCCTTGATGCCACGCTGCTCGGCATCGTGCGGATGGATCTCAAGACGATCCTCCGCATGCCATGCGACGTTCTCCGTGCGGCGCGTCTGCGCGCCGACATTGTACTGCGACAGGATTCGGCCGGTGGTCAGAAGCAGAGGGAAACGCGGGCCCGTCCGTTCGTCCGTCGCGACATACTCCGTCCGAATGAACTTGCCCTTGCCGCGCACGAAGCCATTGACGTGCATGATCGGCGACCCTTCGGGGAACTTCTCGTTGCACGGCCACTGCACCGAACCCATCCTCTCCAGGAGATCGTAGGAGACGCTCGCGAAACTCGGCGTCGTGGCGGCGATCTCGTCCATGATCTCCGACGGATGGCTGTAGTTCCACGCTAGGCCCATGGCTTGGGCGAGCATCTGCGTCACTTCCCAGTCGGCATAGCCGTTCTTCGGCGACATGACCTTGCGCACGCGGTTGATGCGGCGCTCGGCATTCGTGAACGTGCCGTCCTTTTCCAGGAAGGTCGAGCCCGGCAGGAAGACATGGGCGTAATTGGCCGTCTCGTTGAGGAACAGGTCATGCACGACAACGCATTCCATGGCGGCAAGACCGGCCGAGACATGCTTGGTGTCGGGATCGGACTGCAGGATGTCCTCACCCTGGATGTAAAGGCCCTTGAACGAGCCGTCGACGGCCGCATCCAGCATGTTCGGGATGCGCAGGCCCGGTTCGTTGTTGAGCGTCACGCCCCACATCTTTTCGAAGGTTTCCCGGGTCGCATCGTCCGATATATGCCGATAGCCCGGCAGTTCGTGCGGGAAGGAGCCCATGTCGCAGGAACCCTGCACGTTGTTCTGCCCGCGCAGCGGGTTCACGCCGACGCCTGGGCGACCGATATTGCCGGTCGCCATGGCAAGGTTGGCGATCGCCATGACGGCCGTCGAACCCTGGCTGTGCTCGGTGACGCCGAGGCCGTAATAGATAGCGCCATTGCCGCCCCGGGCATAAAGCCGGGCCGCACCGCGCACGAGATCCGCCGATACGCCGGTGAACTTTTCGGTCTCCTCCGGCGAATGCTGCGGCTCGGAAACGAAGGCGGCCCAGTCCTCGAACTCGGACCAGTCGCAGCGCTCGCGGATGAAGGCCTCGTTGAACAGACCTTCGGTGACGATCACATGGGCGAGCGCTGTGATGACCGCGACATTGGTACCGGGCTTGAGCGGCAGGTGGAAGTCCGCCCTGGCATGGACCGAATTGACGGTCTCGGTCTCGCGGGGATCGAGCACGATCAGCTTTGCGCCCTGGCGGATGCGCTTCTTCATGCGCGAGGCGAAGACCGGGTGCGCCGCCGACGGGTTGGCGCCGATCACCATGATGACATCGGCGTGCTCGATCGAATCGAAGTCCTGCGTGCCAGCCGACGTGCCGAAGGCCTGGCCGAGACCGTAGCCGGTCGGCGAATGACAGACGCGAGCGCAGGTATCGACATTGTTGTTGCCGAAGCCGGCACGGATCAGCTTCTGCACCAGGAAGGTTTCCTCATTGGTGCAGCGCGACGAGGTGATGCCGCCAATCGAATCCTTGCCGTACTGGTACTGAAGACGGCGGAATTCGGAGGCGACATGCGCAAGCGCTTCTTCCCAGGTCACTTCGCGCCAGGGATCGGTGATCTTCTCGCGCACCATCGGATTGAGAATGCGGTCCTTGTGGGTGGCATAGCCATAGGCGAACCGGCCCTTGACGCAGGAATGGCCGCGATTGGCCTTTCCGTCCTTGAAAGGAACCATGCGCACCAGTTCCTCGCCGCGCATTTCCGCCTTGAAGGAACAGCCGACGCCGCAATAGGCGCAGGTGGTGACGACAGAGTGTTCCGGCTGCCCGATCTCAATGACGGACTTCTCGGTGAGAGTCGCGGTCGGACAGGCCTGCACGCAAGCGCCACACGACACGCATTCGGACGCCAGGAAATTTTCGTGCATCCCCGGCGAGACGCGGGATTCGAAGCCCCGGCCCTCGATCGTCAGAGCGAAGGTGCCCTGCACCTCTTCGCAGGCTCGCACACAGCGCGAACACACGATGCACTTCGACGGATCGTAGGTGAAGTAAGGATTGCTCTCGTCCTTCGGCATCCAGCGCGCGTTCACCTCGCCGGTTCCCGACCTCGCCTTCACGTGATTGTCGCCGTCATAGCCATAACGGACATCCCGCAGACCCACAGCGCCTGCCATGTCCTGCAACTCACAGTCGCCATTGGCCGCGCAGGTGAGACAGTCGAGCGGGTGGTCGGAGATGTAGAGCTCCATCACGCCCTTGCGGATCTGCTTCAGCCGGTCGGTCTGGGTGTGGACCACCATGCCCTCGGTCGCCGGCGTGGTGCAGGAAGCCGGCGTGCCGGCGCGTCCGTCTATCTCGACGAGACAGAGGCGGCAGGAGCCGAAGGCGTCCATCATGTCCGTCGCGCAGAGTTTCGGCACCTCGATGCCGGCTTCCATCGATGCCCGCATGATTGAGATGCCTGCAGGAACCGTGACCCGCTTCCCGTCGACGGTCAGCGTGACGGTGTTCTCCGACCTGGAAGCCGGAGTGCCGTAATCGATTTCAGGAACGAGGGGCATGGCGAGCCTCCTGGTTGAAAACAAAAGAAAAGGTCCGGCAGAGAGCGACGGTCATCTTTGTCATTCCGCCGCCTCCTTGACGGGTGCCGGCGCGAAATCCTCCGGAAAGTGCTTTAGCGCACTCATCACCGGGTAGGGCGTGAAGCCGCCGAGCGCACAGAGCGAGCCGAACTTCATCGTGTTGCAGAGATCGGCCAGCAACGCCTTGTTCTCCTCCGGTTCGATACCGTGCGCGATCCGGTCGACGGTTTCGACGCCGCGGGTCGAGCCGATCCGGCAAGGCGTGCACTTGCCGCAGCTCTCGATCGCGCAGAATTCCATCGCAAAACGCGCCTGCTTCAGCATGTCGACGGTGTCGTCGAAAACGACGATGCCGGCATGACCGATAAGGCCGTCGCGGGCGGCGAACGCCTCGTAGTCGAAGAGCGTGTCGAAGAGCGAGGGCGGGAAATAGGCCCCCAGCGGGCCGCCGACCTGCACGGCCTTGACCGGACGCCCGCTCAGGGTGCCACCGCCGATATCATTGACGATCTCCCCGAGTGAAAGACCGAATGCCGTCTCGTAAAGACCACCGTGCTTGACGTTGCCGGCAAGCTGGATCGGAATCGTGCCATGGGAACGGCCGACCCCGAAATCCCGATAGAAGGCCGGGCCACGATCGAGAATGACCGGAACGGACGCGAGCGAAATCACGTTGTTCACCACCGTCGGACAGCCGAAGAGCCCCTGCAGAGCCGGCAGCGGCGGCTTCGCCCGGACGATCCCGCGCTTGCCTTCCAGACTGTTCAGCAGGGACGTCTCCTCGCCGCAAACATAGGCGCCGGCGCCTTCGCGGACTTCCATGTCGAAGGCACGGCCGGACCCGAGGATGGAGGGGCCGAGAAGGTTGGCTTCCCTGGCAATCGTGATCGCCTTCCGCATCGTCGCGATCGCGTGAGGATACTCGGACCGGGTATAGATGTATCCCTTGGTCGCACCCGTCGCCATTCCGGCGACAATCATGCCTTCTATCAGCATGAATGGATCGCCTTCCATCACCATGCGGTCGGAAAACGTGCCGGAGTCACCTTCGTCGGCATTGCAGACGATGTATTTCGTCGTGCCCGGGGCATCCAGAACCGTCTTCCACTTGATGCCGGTCGGGAAGCCCGCACCACCGCGGCCGCGCAGTCCGCTCTCGGTTACAGCGCTGACGATCTCGCCGGGAGACATCGTCAGCGCCTTTTCGAGCCCCTTGAGGCCGCTATAGGCGCGGAAGTCCTCGAGTGACAGGGGATCGGTGACACCGCAACGGGCAAAGGTGAGGCGCGTCTGGTTGCGCAGGAACGGGATGTCTCTGGTCCGTCCCTGACACAGCGGATGCGCTCCTCCTTCCAGGAAACCGGCAGCAAACAGCCCCGGCACGTCACCGGGACTGACGGGGCCATAAGCGATGCGTCCGTGTTCGGTCCTGACTTCCACCATGGGTTCGAGCCAGAGAAGTCCGCGCGAACCGTTACGGACGACACGGGCGTCGACACCACGCATCTCGATCTCGCGGGAGATCGCCGCGGCGACCCTGTCGGCGCCAACTGCAAGGGCGGCAGCATCGCAGGGAACGAACACGGTTATGGTCATCGACGCACCTCCGCGACCAGCGCTTCACAGCTCTCGTTGTCCAGCCGGCCGTATACCTCGCCGTCCAGCATTGCCGATGGCGCACAGGCGCATAAGCCCAGACAGAAAACCGGCTCCACGGTTACGGCACCGTCGGCCGCCGTACCGCCCCACTCCACGTCGAGCGCCCTTTTCAATTCGTCCGCGAGCCGGTCCGCTCCCATCGACTGGCACGCCTCTCCGCGACAGAGCTTGAGCACGTGCCGGCCGGAAGGTTCCGAACGGAAATCGTGATAGAAGGAAACGACGCCATGCACCTCGGCGCGAGAAAGATTGAGGGCGTGCGCAATGAGGGGCTTTGCATCTTCCGGAATGAAGCCGAACGCTTCCTGGATCGCATGCAAGATCGGAAGCAACGGTCCTTCCGAGAGCTTGTGCGCTTCGATGATCGCACTCGTGCGAGACAAAACGTCATCAACCGATGACCGTATATTCATGATCAGTCCTCCCAAACCGACACGAAATGGCTTCAGCGGGTCGTGTTGAACCGTTTGGGCGTGCCGGTCTTCTGTTCAGTAGCTGTACCGCTCAGTGTACTAGACCGGAAACCTTCGCTGTCCGCTGATTATGGCAGCAAGGATGGCCGACGGGGAGCGTCGGGGTCAATAATGGTGTTTCGTCAGTCGATAGATAAAACCTATCAAAACGCTTCGACCTCGGCCAGCCTCCGGCCTTCATGCAGCAAGGCTGAAACAAGCGGGGTGAACGGCTCACGATGCTGGGCGACGAGGCCGACGACATGCTCCGCCTCCGGCTCCACAAGAGGGATCATCCGGATACCGGCGGAAAAACCGAAAGATTCCGCAACGTTCTTCGGCATGATCGAGGCCCATCGGCCGGTGCGGATGTGCGAAAAGAGCACGATCATCGAGTTTGACTCGAGCGTGGGCTTGGGCACCACGCCTGCTTCAGCCATATGCTGGTTGATGATGCGGCGGTTCTGCATGTCCGCCGTCAATAGACAAAGCCGAAGATCAGCAACCTCGCGCCAGGTCACAGTCTCGCGATCGGCCAGAGGCGAATCCGAGGCAGTGATGAGATGGTAGCGCTCCGCATAAAGCGGCACCATGCTGACGCGGCCGAGCGGCTCGTTGTCGAGATAGGTGATGCCGACATCCACCTCGAAGTTTTCGAGCTGGCTCAGGACCTGCAGCGATGTCCGCGAGATCACCGAGAACGTCACGTCCGGATGCTTGACCTGGAAGGGTTCCGTGATTCTTGGAACGATGGCGAGCGCCGTCGGGATGGCTGCTATTCGGACGTGACCGGCCAATCCATGGCGGGCGGCCCGCATCTCCTCGCGCATCGTGCGGGTGTCGCCGACGATACGCCGCGCCCATTCGAGCACGCGCTGTCCTTCCGGCGTCAGCCCCTGGAAGCGGGAACCGCGCTGGACCAATACGACACCGAGTTGATCCTCGAGCTGGCGAATGGCCGCCGAAAGCGTCGGCTGCGAAATCCCGCACTCCTCGGCCGCACGCCCGAAGTGCCGCTCGCGCGCCAAGGCGATAAAAAATTCCAGCTTGTCGATCATCGCCGCTCCTCTGCGCGAGAAATAGCACAGCTGTCGCCGGCACGGGAAGCGGCCGCGGGATGACGATCAGGAGCGGGTATCGCGTTCCGGCTCGCAATACATCCGGTAAAGAACGGCTAGCAGGTCAGTGAGACCGGGATTGGCGATGCTGTAATAGACCTGTCGGCCCTCTCGGCGTGTCTTGACCAGTTCCTCGATCCGCAGCCGTGCGAGGTGCTGCGAAACCACCGCCTGTTGAATGCCGAGGATCGTCTCGATCTCGCTGACAGTCCGCTCCCCGTTCACGAGGATGCAGAGAATGAGCAGGCGCGATTCGTGCGAAAGCGCTTTCAGCAATTCGCTCGCGGCCGCTGCTTTCGACGTGAAGTCGTCGAGACGGCTCTTATCGGTCACGTCGTCCAGCAAGGCAATTACCATCGCAGTTCGGTTGAGGCACGCATATGCCTAATTCACGAAATGTCATTGTCATAGTGTATCTGTCTCGCAAAACCAAGCCGCAGTTTTCCTGTGTTTCCGTCAGAGGCAAAGGGGCTCCGTCGCTTCCCTGAGCAGCATTCCACGTCTCCGCAGGGCCGCCTGCTCCTCGCGGTCAAGCTCTGGGAAGAGATCGTCAAGTACCCCGGCCGCACCGACGGCGCCACGATCTCGCTGACGCCTCCCATCATCGCCATAGGATAGCCGGCGGAGCCACCGAGCATGCCTGCACCCACGATTCCGATCTTCATGAGAACCTACCAGCAGCTGGAGCCATGCACGACGGGTACCCAAGCCCGCAAATCAGGGCAGCGTGCGTCAAGTCCATGGCAAACGACTGCATGGCCGAGCGTGTTTCCGGCAACAAAAAAAGCGGCCTTCCGGCCGCTCTTCTCTGCATTTCATAGCCCGATCAGGCCGGAATTATGACGCCGTTGAGATGGGTCAACTCTGCAAGATACTGCTCGAGCTTTGTCTTATGCTCCGCGCTGTCGGCCTTTTCGAGCTCGGCTTTGGCCGACTCGATGCGCTTCACCAACGTCTCCCGGTTCAGCTCGCTCATCTCGACCGCCGACTCCGCAAGAAGCGTGCAGCCGGTCGGAAGGATATCTGCGAAACCGCCGAAGACGACGTACCGGCTGGTCTGCCCGGAGGCAAGCTTCACCGAAACGACACCCGGCTTGATCGTGGTCATGGTCGGCGCATGATTGGCCATGACGGTCATCTCGCCTTCGGTCGCCGGGATGACCACTTCGCTCACCTTTTCGGAAAGCAGCAGACGTTCGGGCGAAACGAGTTCAAAGTTGAAATTGTCGGCCATGACTCTTCACTTTTTGAATGGAGGGCAGAGGCGCGCGTCAGAACGCGCGCCCGTTGCGCAATCAGGCAGCTTCCGCGGCCAGCTTCTTTGCCTTCTCGATGGCTTCCTCGATCGAGCCAACCATGTAGAACGCAGCTTCCGGCAGGTGATCGTACTCGCCGTTGACCAGGCCCTTGAAGCCCTTGATCGTGTCCTCGAGCGCGACCAGCTTGCCCGGAGAGCCGGTGAAGACTTCGGCAACGAAGAACGGCTGGGACAGGAAGCGCTCGATCTTGCGGGCGCGGGCAACCGCGATGCGGTCGTCTTCAGACAGCTCGTCCATGCCGAGGATGGCGATGATGTCCTGGAGAGCCTTGTAGCGCTGCAGGGTCGACTGAACCTTACGAGCGACTTCGTAGTGCTCTTCGCCGACGACCAGCGGGTCGAGCATGCGGGAGGTAGAGTCGAGCGGGTCAACGGCCGGATAGATGCCCTTTTCGGCGATCGAACGCGACAGAACGGTCGTTGCGTCCAGGTGGGCGAACGAGGTTGCCGGCGCCGGGTCGGTCAAGTCGTCGGCGGGAACGTAAATGGCCTGAACCGAGGTGATCGAACCCTTGGTCGTGGTGGTAATACGTTCCTGCATTGCGCCCATGTCGGTGGCGAGCGTCGGCTGGTAGCCAACGGCCGACGGGATACGGCCGAGAAGTGCGGACACTTCCGAACCAGCCTGGGTAAAGCGGAAGATATTGTCGACGAAGAACAGAACGTCCTGACCCTTGTCGCGGAAGTCTTCAGCGATCGTCAGACCGGTGAGAGCGACGCGAGCGCGGGCGCCCGGCGGTTCGTTCATCTGGCCGTAAACGAGGGCAGCCTTGGAACCTTCGCCGCCGCCGTGCTTGTTGACACCCGACTCGATCATTTCGTGATACAGGTCGTTGCCTTCGCGGGTACGTTCGCCAACACCGGCGAAAACGGAGTAACCGCCGTGCGCCTTCGCGACGTTGTTGATCAGTTCCATGATGAGAACCGTCTTGCCGACGCCGGCGCCGCCGAACAGGCCGATCTTGCCGCCCTTTGCGTAAGGAGCGAGAAGGTCGACGACCTTGATGCCGGTGACGAGGATCTGGGCTTCCGTCGACTGCTCGATGTAAGCCGGAGCTTCCTGGTGGATGGCGCGCTTGCCGGAGGTGACCAAGGGGCCAGCTTCATCGACAGGTTCGCCGATGACGTTCATGATGCGGCCGAGCGTCTCGGGACCGACAGGAACGGTGATCGGAGCGCCGGTATCGATGACCGGCTGGCCGCGAACCAGACCCTCGGTCGAGTCCATCGCGATCGTGCGAACCTGGTTTTCGCCGAGGTGCTGGGCAACTTCGAGAACGAGGCGATTGCCGCCGTTGTCGGTCTCCAGCGCGTTCAGGATCGCAGGCAGCTCGCCGTCGAACGCAACGTCAACAACAGCACCGATGACCTGGGTAACCCGGCCTGCGGAGCCGGTTGCGGCCTTCGCCGCGGTAGATTTCGGGGTAGCTGCCTTAGCCATGTTTCTTACCCTCTTTCCTTAACCTCAGAGCGCTTCCGCGCCCGAAATGATTTCAATGAGTTCCTTGGTGATCTGAGCCTGGCGCTGACGGTTGTACGAGAGCGTGAGCTTGTTGATCATCTCGCCGGCATTGCGTGTCGCATTGTCCATTGCGCTCATCTTGGCGCCCATTTCGCCGGCGACGTTTTCGAGCAGAGCCCGGAAGACCTGCACCGAGATGTTGCGCGGAATGAGATCGCTCAGGATCGCACCGGCATCGGGCTCATATTCATAGACCGCGGATGCACCGGTTGCGGCGACCGCTCCCGGAGCAGCAGCCGGGATGAGTTGCTGCGCGGTCGGCACCTGGCTGATAACGGACTTGAATTCCGAATAGAACAGCGTGGCGACGTCGAACTCGCCCTTGTCGAACATCGAGATGACCTTGCGGCCAATCGCGTCGGCATTTTCAAAAGCGACGCGCTTGACCTCGCGAAGGTCGGTACGCTCGACGATATTGGCCGAGAACTCGCGACGCAGGCTGTCGTAGCCCTTCTTGCCGACGCAAAAGATCTTCACGGTCTTGCCAGCGGCGAGAAGCCTGCGCGCATGGTCGCGGGCGAAGCGGGCGATCTGCGAATTGAAACCGCCGCAAAGGCCGCGCTCGGCGGTGCAGACGATGAGCAGGTGCACATCGTCCTTGCCGGTCCCGGTCATCAGCCGCGGGGCGCTGTCATCACTGCCAACCGCCTGGGCGATATTGGCGAGGACGGCACCCATGCGCTGCGAATAGGGACGAGCGGCCTCGGCCGCCTCCTGCGCACGACGCAGCTTCGCCGCGGCGACCATTTTCATCGCCTTGGTGATTTTCTGCGTCGCCTTGACGGAGGCGATCCGGTTTTTCAGATCCTTAAGTGAAGGCATCCGTTATCCGTCCTTGGCTTGAGCCCCGTTTACGCGAAAGACTTGGCGAAGGCGTCAAGAGCAGCCTTGAGCTTGCCCTTGGTGTCATCGCTGATAGCCTTTTCGGCACGGATAGTGTCGAGGATGACTTTACCTTCCGACCGCAGGTAGGAGAGCAGGCCCTGCTCGAACTTGCCGACCTGATTGACGGCGATCTTGTCGAGGTAACCGTTCACACCGGCGAAGATCACCGCAACCTGTTCTTCCGTCTTGAGCGGCGAGAACTGTGGCTGCTTCAGAAGTTCGGTCAGACGCGCACCACGGTTCAGCAGGCGCTGAGTTGCGGCGTCAAGGTCAGAACCGAACTGTGCGAAGGCGGCCATTTCGCGATACTGGGCGAGTTCACCCTTGATCGAGCCGGCAACCTGCTTCATCGCCTTGATCTGGGCCGACGAACCGACGCGGGAAACCGAGAGGCCGACGTTAACGGCCGGGCGGATACCCTGATAGAAAAGGTCGGTTTCGAGGAAGATCTGGCCGTCGGTGATCGAGATCACGTTGGTCGGAATGAAGGCCGAAACGTCGTTGCCCTGGGTTTCGATGACCGGCAGAGCGGTCAGCGAGCCGGCGCCACGCTCGTCGGAGAGCTTTGCAGCGCGCTCGAGGAGACGCGAGTGCAGGTAGAACACGTCACCCGGATAAGCTTCGCGGCCCGGCGGACGACGCAGCAGCAGCGACATCTGACGATAGGCGACGGCCTGCTTCGACAGGTCGTCATAGCCGATCAGGGCGTGCTGGCCGTTGTCACGGAAGTATTCGCCCATCGCACAACCGGCGAACGGAGCGAGGTACTGCATCGGAGCCGGGTCGGACGCGGTCGCAGCAACGATGATCGAGTACTTCAGAGCACCGCGCTCTTCCAGAACCTTCACGAACTGGGCAACGGTCGAGCGCTTCTGGCCAATGGCCACGTAGACGCAGAACAGCTTGTCGCCGTCCGGACCATTGTCGTGAATGGCCTTCTGGTTGAGGATGGTATCGAGAATGATGGCGGTCTTGCCGGTCTGACGGTCGCCGATGACGAGCTCGCGCTGGCCACGACCGACCGGGATCAGGGCGTCGATGGCCTTGAGGCCCGTCGACATCGGCTCGTGAACCGACTTGCGCGGAATGATGCCCGGAGCCTTGACGTCGACGCGAGCGCGACGGGTGGCGTTGATCGGGCCTTTGCCGTCGATCGGATTGCCAAGCGCATCAACGACGCGGCCGAGCAGTTCCGGACCGACCGGAACGTCCACGATTGCGCCGGTCCGCTTGACGGTGTCGCCTTCCTTGATGTCACGGTCGTTACCGAAAATAACGACGCCGACATTGTCGGCTTCGAGGTTGAGCGCCATACCGCGGATGCCGCCCGGGAATTCGACCATTTCGCCGGCCTGAACATTGTCGAGACCGTAGACGCGGGCGATACCGTCACCGACGGAGAGCACCTGGCCGACTTCCGAGACCTCAGCCTCCTTGCCGAAATTTTTGATTTGATCTTTAAGAATTGCGGAAATTTCCGCGGCGCGGATATCCATCAGCCAACCTCTTTCAGTGCAAGCTTAAGGGTGGAAAGTTTGGTGCGAAGAGACGTGTCGATCTGGCGGGAGCCGACCTTGACGATCAGGCCGCCAAGAATGGAGGGATCAACGGTTAGCGAGACCGCCACATCCTTTCCCGTCACGCCCTTCAGCGCCGCCTTCAGTTCTTTTTCCTGTTCGCCGGTCAGCGCATGGGCGGAGGTTACCTCCGCCGTGATCTCGCCACGGTGACGAGCGGCGATACGGCGGAACGCCGTGATCATTCCCGAGACGGCAAAAAGCCGACGATTGCCGGCCACGACCTTGACGAAATTACCGACGAGACCGCCGATACCCGCCTTCTCGCAGAGCGCCGAAACGGCCTTGACCTGGTCCTCCGCAGAGAAGACCGGGCTCTGAACGAGGCGCTTCAGATCAGCGCTGCCATCGATCATTGCCTGGAAACGATCAAGATCGGCACTCACGGTGTCGACGGCGCCGGCTTCGAGCGCGAGCTCGAAAAGCGAGGAAGCATACCGCTCCGCCACACCTGAGATAAGCTGGGATGTGTCTGCCACGGGCAAAAATTCCCTGATTTTGACCCAAGACCGCCACCACTTCCGGACGGAAGCGCTACGGTATTGAAATCGTTACGTTTTTCCCAGAAACACAAGCCTTTTGGACTTGCTTTCTCCTAATTTCGCGGTCCGTCTAGCATACGAAGTCTAGACTCGCAACACGCGTATTGCCCGATTACGCCTTTAGCACAAGCCCAAACCGGCAATTTTGTACCCGGCCGCGGCGAATTGGACAAAGACCTCGGTCAGGCTGGCCTGACAGAGCTCAAGTCAGTCCGAAGACATAGGCTATCGGCAGTGAGGCAAGCACCGAAACAACAACCAAAAGTAGAATTCCGCGCAAGGAACTGCCGCCGTCCGACATGACCGAGAGTATTCGTCCAAAGACGGACATTGCGAGCGCAGCGCCGAAGGCGAGGTAGACCATCGGCTGGGCCAGCAGCAATGCACTCGCCGCGAAGCCGAAAAGCATTCCGCCGTAGGAACGAACGGCCGCGAAACCCTCTACCTTCCCTTCACGCGGTTGGAGCCCGCAAAACCTGAGCGTCAGTCCTGGAGCGAACATTACGACAAGACCGATCAATGTCGTGATGACGGCCGATACGAAGGCCAGTTGCTCGCCAAACTCGGTCGGAAAATAGAATTCCATGATGCCCCTCTCTTGCGCCGGCCAGTCTTCGTCTTGCCGGAATTCGTCGGCTTTCCGCTTCTCTCCCTAGTGGAATCGCCGGCCATTTTCCAGAGCACCTGTGCGGTCGCTCAGAGAAAGCTCTGCGGATCGACGTCCACCTGTACATGGATTGACCGCCTCTCCTTCGGTCCGCGCTCGAGCATTGTGCGGATGAAGGCCTGCATGTCGCTGCTGCGCCGACCATGGACCAGCAGGCGGAAGCGGTGCCGTCCGCGGATCAGGGCGAGAGGTGCCTCCGCCGGTCCCAGGATCGCGACGCCGTCTATAGAGGGTGCGGAATTCCGTAGTTGTCGCGCATGCGTTTCCGCTTCCCCGCGCGTATCGGCAGAGACGATGATCGACACCAGGCGTCCGAAGGGAGGAAGACTCGCCCGCTCGCGTTCGGCGATCTCGCGCTCGTAAAAGGCTGCGGCATCGCCGGAAACAAGGGCCTGCATCACCGGATGCGGAGGCTGGAACGTCTGGATGAGGCCGTGACTCTTGCGCCCGGTGCGCCCGGCGCGGCCGGTGACCTGCGAGAGGAGCTGGAAAGTCCGCTCGGCCGCACGCGGGTCACCGTTCGCGAGGCCGATATCCGCATCGACGATGCCAACCAGGGTCATCAGAGGGAAGTTGTGTCCTTTGGCGACGAGTTGCGTGCCGATCACGATGTCCGCTTCGCCGTTGGCAATCGCCTCCAGTTCGAGCCGAAGACGTTTGACACCTCCCAAGTCCGAGGAAAGCACCAGCGTTCTCGCATCCGGAAAATGCCGTTCGACCTCCTCGGCGATGCGCTCCACGCCCGGACCGCAAGCCACCAGGTGATCAAGCGTCCCGCATTCCGGACAGGCTTGCGGCGTCGGCTCGGCATAACCGCACTGATGGCACTGGATCTGGCCGCGAAAGCGGTGTTCCACCAGCCAGCTGGAACATTGCGGGCACTGGAAGCGATGGCCGCAGACTCGGCACAGCGTCAGGGGCGCATAACCGCGGCGATTGAGGAAGAGCAGTGCCTGTTCGCCGCGCTCCACCGTCTTGCCGACAGCTTTCAGCAGAACTGGGGAAAGGAAGCCGCCACGTTCCGGCGGATGTCGCCGCATGTCGACAAGATGAAGGTCCGGCAGCGCAGCACCGGCAAACCGTGTCGGCAGATGGATGCGTCGGTAGCGCCCGGCAAGGCAGTTGACCTGGCTTTCCACAGAAGGCGTCGCGGAAACCAGAACGACAGGAAAATCCCCGATCCTGGCGCGAACCACCGCCATATCGCGGGCGTTGTAGAAAACACGATCCTCCTGCTTGAACGCCGGGTCGTGCTCCTCATCGACAATAATCAGGCCGAGATCTTCGAAGGGGAGGAACAGGGCCGATCGCGCACCCGCGACGACGCGGACTTCGCCGGTCGCGGCCTGTCGCCAGACCTTTTCCCGAGTGCGGGTGGCGAGATCGGAATGCCATTCCGCCGGTTTCGATCCGAAGCGATCGTGGAAACGCTCCAGAAAATTCGCCGTGAGCGCGATTTCCGGCAAGAGGATGAGTACCTGCCGGCCCTGCCGGATCGTCTCCGCAATCGCCTCGAAATAGACCTCGGTCTTGCCGGACCCGGTGACACCGTCGATCAAGGCAACCGAAAACCCACCGCTCCGAATGCCTTCGAGGATATCCTCCGCCGCCGCCTTCTGAGGTCCCTCCAGACGCGCCGGGGCGTAGTCCGCGTCCGGCTTCGCGACCAAAGGCGGCGGCGGCAGGAAAACGGTCTCGAACACACCCTGGGCAGCAAGCCCGTCGATTACGCTCGCCGACACGCCGCTCGCGTGGGCAAGGCCGCTCTTCGTCCAGGACAATCCATCTCCCGCGAGGTCGAGCACCTTGCGCCGTGCCGGTGTCACGCGCTCCGGTACAATGCCGGAAAAGCGCAATCCTTCGACCATAGGGTCGGGATCGAGGGCCGCCGGGGCCCGAAGAGCCATGCGGGCGACGAGTCCCGGTGGCGACAGAGTATAGCCGGCCACCCAGTCCAGAAAGCTGCGCATGTCCTTGTCGATAGGCGGACAGTCAAAAACCTTCTCGATCGGTCGTAGCTTTCGCGGGTCGACCTCGCCTCCCTCCGGTCCGTCCCAGACGACGCCGATCACCTGACGGGGCCCGAGCGGCACCTGCACGATCGAACCCGGTTCGACTGCCATGCCTTCCGGCACTGCATAGGAATAGGGAACCGGCGCCGGCATGGGAACCAGAACCGGGACCAGGCGGGATTTCGGAGCGGCGAAGAGTTCGGGCGAATCGTCTTTCATCGGCCTGCAAATTGACTCTCGTGCGCCCGAAAGGAAACCGCAAAAGCAATATGGTCGACACGAGGCCAGTCATTCACCGCGAGAACAATATATCCCCGTCCGCCGCGAGATGGTGAACCGTGTGCCGCTCGAGCGCGGCGGTCACCTCCGCAGCATCGCCTTCAAGCTGTTCCGGCGGAATCATCTGTCCGATGGTGAATTCGAAACGATCACCCTTCTTGTTGAGAAGCTCGTAAAAGACCGTCATGTCGCGCAACTCCGTCGACCACTTCGCGAACCAGTAGAACAGTCCGGAATTGCGCGCCTTCATATGGACCGGCAAAATCGGCAGATTGTATTTGCGGGCGAGACCGACAGCCGAGGTCTTCCACGGCCGTTCGTTGAGGCGTCCATTCGCCCAGTAGGCAATGCGTCCGGAGGGAAAGAGGATCGTCGCCTTCTGCTCGGCGACGGCACGGTTGGTGAGTTGCAGCGTTTCGCGCGCTTTGAGCTTGCTCTTGTATTCCTCCCGCCACTCGACCGGGATGACCATCTCCACCAGCCGCGGGTTCACGCGCACGGCATCCCGGTTGGCGAAGAACATCATGTCCGGCCGCCGCTCCTTCAAAAGGTCGAAGACTGCCACCCCGTCGGCGATACCCGTCGGGTGGTTGCTGACCATGATGAAGCCGCCCGACGAGGGAATGCGCTCGAGGTAGCGCGCCTGAATGTCCAGCCGCAGCACGTTACTCAGATATTCAAACGCCTGAAAGCCGGGCATGTTGGCAACGTCGTCGGCAAACTCGATCGCCTTGGCATAGCGCAGCAGCGTATAGAGGAATGGCCGCATCACCGGCCAGAGCGGGTGCTTGACGATCTTCTCGCCGCGTTCGGCAATCAGCGTATCGACGATGTGTCCGGGTTGACCTTGCGATATCAGGGCGACCGCCTCTGCGAACTGTCCCAACATCGTCGAATCACGGCGAGCCATGGAATACCCCGGTTCTGTCGATCTGCTTCATCGCAGCTCAATGTGATGGAAGCGTGACGAATCTGTATGTTAGCTCTTCACTAACACATGCCGGGCATGTTGGTTCAGCAGTCTCCCAAAGTAAAGGTTCGTAAACTTGAACGTGCTGCTCGTCATCGCCGCACCCGACCTCATGAAGGAACGCCAACAATGGCTGGAGAGCCTCGCGGGCGAGAGGCGGCTCGCCGACAACACGCTCGAAGCCTATGAGCGGGACACCCGCCAATTCCTCGCCTTTCTCACCGCGCATCTTGGCGCACCGCCCGGCGTGAATGATATCGCCGAGCTCCGGCCGGCAGATCTCAGAGCCTTCCTGGCCGCCCGCAGACGGGAAGGTTCAGGCGCCCGCTCGCTCGGGCGACATCTTGCCGGGCTTCGCTCGTTTCTGCGCCACATGGAACGGAAAGGGCTCGTCAACGCCGCCGGCGCCGGCGCCATTCGGTCACCGAAACAGCCGAAATCACTGCCGAAGCCATTGACCGGGAACCAGGCGATCTCCGTCGTGCAGGCGGACTCCCAACTGAGCGACGAGCCCTGGATCGCCGCGCGCAACGCCGCCGTCCTGACTCTCCTCTACGGCTGCGGACTGCGTATTTCCGAAGCGCTCGACCTGACGCCGAAAGCGTTCGACGGCAAGGGCAACACGTTGCGGGTCACGGGCAAGGGCCGCAAGACGCGCATCGTTCCGCTATTGCCGGTCGTGAACGAGACCGTCGAGAGCTATGTACGACTTTGTCCCTACCATCTCGACCCAGACGGCCCGCTGTTCCGCGGCGCGCGCGGCGGCAGATTGCAGCCGGCGATTATCCAACGCGAGATGCAGCGGCTACGCTCGGCGCTTGGACTGCCGAATTCCGCCACACCCCACGCGCTCCGCCACTCCTTCGCGACACACCTCCTGAGCGGCGGCGGCGATCTGCGCACGATCCAGGAGTTGTTGGGACATGCGAGCCTCTCAACCACGCAGGTCTACACCGCCGTCGATGCCGCGAGGCTTCTCGACGTCTACGAGAAGGCCCACCCGCGCGCCTGATACGGGCGTTAACCAAGGGCGTTAAAGAAACGTGAGGGACGGACACCGTAGTCTGCCACGATTGCAACCGGAACGCTTCGATGGTCGCCAGCCTCTTCAACCGAAACAGATCTCATCACTCCCTCGCGCGTGCAGGCGATCTGGTACTCTGGTTCCTTGCCGCCCTCCATGTGGCGCTCGCGTTGTCGCTGCTTCTTGTCCTGACATCTCTCTCGCCCGCTCGCGCGGAAAGTGACAGCGAGTGTCCGGGCATTGATCTTCTTGCGGACTTGAAGCAGAAGGATCCCGGCGCCTACGGGGATATCCTCCGGGAGGCGGCAGAGACCCCGAACGGCAAGGGCATCTTCTGGAAGATCGAGAAGGACGGCCTCGCACCATCCTATCTGCTCGGCACCATGCACGTGACCGATCCACGCGTCCTCAAGATGCCGCAGGGCGCGCCCGAAGCACTCGCCGCTTCGTCGACCATCGTCGTCGAGTCCGACGAGATCCTCGACGACAAGAAGGCGGCGGCTGCTTTTCTGCTCCGGCCTGATCTTACGATGTTCACCGATGGCACGTCGATCACCGATCGCCTCTCGCCCGAGGATGCGACCCGGCTGAAGGCGGGACTGGAGAAACGCGGAATTCCGCTCGCGACAGTCCTGCGCATGAAGCCGTGGATCATCTCGAGCTTCGTCGCGCTTCCCGGCTGCGAAGTCGCGCGCAAGGCGAAAGGCGCTTCCTTCCTCGACAAGCACATTGCCGAGGAGGCGGTGAAGGCCGGCAAGCCGGTGGTCGGCCTGGAAACCTTTGCCGAGCAACTCGAGGCCGTATCCTCTCTGCCCGTCGACTTTCACCTTCAAGCCCTGATCGAAACGCTTGCCTTGGGTGACCGGATGAATGACGTCGTCGAGACGATGATCAGGCTCTACACGACGGGCGAGATCGGCATGACCATGCCGATGTTGCAGAAGGTCGCGCCGGGCAAGGGGGGAGAGAAGGACAGTGGCTACGTCGCCTTCGAACGCCGGATCGTTCTTGACCGCAACAAGACAATGGCGGAACGTGCAACGCCGTTGCTCGAAAAAGGCGGTGTCTTCATTGCAGTCGGAGCCCTGCACCTGCCGGGCAAAGAAGGGCTTGTGAAACTACTGCGCGCACGGGGCTATAGCGTAACGGCAATCAACGGCTGATGACCGGCGGACCCGCAAGACGGCCGAGCGTGGTTCTCGCATCGCCCGTTCCGGACTGATCACCGCATATCGATCGGCCCAGTCCGCCTCTATCAACGCGGTATGCGGAAGCGCCGGCTCTTCTAAAAAAGATCACGGCGCTTCCTGTTTTTGTCTTACGCTATGGCTGGACTGCGGGGTTCAGCCTCTGATCATCCGCTGCGCGACGGGCGTCTTCCAGAAGAACTGGTGAACGAGAATCGCACCGACGTGGAGGACGATCAGCACCCACATCAGCAGTTTCAGCGGCCCTGCGTGAAGAGAACCGGCGGCCTCGATGTTGAAGTAGTAGGCGGCAATGCCGGCGAGCGGCAGCGCGAAGAACAGCAAATAGAACGTCGCGTGAGTAACCTTCGAAGCCATCTGCGCCAGCGGTGGCTCATCGGCGGGGGCCGCCGGGGCGCCCTGGGTGAAGCGCAGGATCAACCGGACGACGGCGAGACAGAGCACTGCAATGCCGACGTAGGCATGGACGTTGGCCGAAGCGATCATGTCAGGCGTGACAGCCTGACCTTCCTCGGCGGCTTCTGTGAATTCCTCCATGCCTTCGGTGAACAGGAGGTTGAACAGGATCAAAACGGCCATGATCCAGTGGATCAGCCGCTGGGACAGCGAATAGGACATTACAGGGGAGGACGTCATCTTCTTGCCTTTTGTCAAACGTTTCAGGGCAATTACGTCCAGATGATAGAAGCCGCGGCCCTTTTCGCAAGCCGCGGCTTCTATTGTGAAGAACATTTAATCCAGCGTGTACGTCACATATGGATCGGCTTGAAGAAGGTAGCGAGCGCCGCTTCCTTGACGGCTTCCGACATCGTCGGATGCGCATGGCAGGTCCTGCCGAGATCCTCCGACGAGCCACCGAATTCCATCAGAACGGCGGCTTCGTGGATCATCTCGCCGGCACCGAAACCAATGATGTGGACACCGAGAACGCGATCAGTTGCAGCGTCTGCCAGCACCTTCACGAAGCCGTCGGTTGCCAGCATCGCACGAGCACGTCCGTTGGCGCTGAAGGGGAACTTGCCGACCTTGTACGCAACGCCGGCAGCCTTCAGTTCTTCCTCCGTTTTGCCGACGGAGGCGACTTCCGGCTGGGTGTAGACGACGCCGGGGATGACGTCATAGTTCACATGGCCGTGCTGTCCGGCGAGGATTTCCGCCAGCGCGACACCCTCGTCCTCGGCCTTGTGGGCGAGCATCGGACCGCGGACGACGTCGCCGATCGCATAGATTCCGGCGACGTTGGTGCGGAAGTGGCCGTCGATCTCGACGCGTCCGCGATTGTCAAGCGCGACACCGGCTTCTTCCAGCCCGAGACCGGCGGTGTAGGGTTTGCGGCCGGTGGCGACCAGCACGACATCCGCTTCGAGCGTCTGCGCCTCACCGCCCTTGACCGGTTCGAAGGTGACCTTCGCGCCCTTGTCGGTCTTCTCTACGCCCGTGACCTTGGCGCCGAGATTGAATTCCATGCCCTGCTTGGCCAGCATGCGCTGGAACTGCTTCGATACTTCGCCGTCCATGCCGCCGAGAATGTTGTCTAGGTACTCGACGACGGTAACCTTCGCGCCGAGGCGCGACCAGACCGAACCGAGTTCGAGGCCGATCACGCCACCACCGACGACGATCATCTTGGCGGGCACCTTGTCGAGCGCGATACCGCCCGTCGAGGAAACGATCACCTTCTCGTCGATGTCGACCTGAACGCCCGGAATGCCGGCAACCTCGGATCCGGTCGCGATGATGATGTTCTTGGTCTCGAGAACCTGCGTCTCACCCTTGTCGTTGGTGACCTCGACCTTGCCCGCGGCGAGAATCTTCCCCGTACCCTGGACACCATCGATCTTGTTCTTCTTGAACAGGAACGAGACCCCCTCGACATTCGACTTCACGGTCGCGTCCTTGTGCGCCATCATCTTTGCGAGGTTGAGCTTGGGAGCTGCAAGCTCGACGCCGAGCGCATCCATGCCATGGGCCGCATGGTGATACATTTCCGACGCGTGCAGGAGCGCTTTCGACGGGATGCAGCCGACATTGAGGCAGGTCCCGCCGTAGGTCGCGCGCTTTTCGACGACGGCGACCTTCAGGCCGAGTTGTGCCGCCTTGACTGCACACACATAACCGCCGGGGCCGGATCCGATAATGATGACATCATAAGACATGACTGCTTCCTTCGTATTCGGCGACTATCGTCCGCCGCTGACATTCAAAATGGAGCCAGTCACATAAGATGCCTGGCTGGAGAGGAGATAAAGGATCGCATCAGCGACCTCATCGGGCTTTCCGGGACGCTGCATGGGAATCCTCGGAGCAAGTGCACTTGCCCGATCGGGAATGCCCCCGGACGCGTGGATATCGGTCTCGATGATGCCTGGCCGAACGGCATTGACGCGGATGCCCTCGTCGGCCACCTCGCGCGCGAGGCCAACGGTGAAGGTGTCGATCGCACCTTTCGATGCGGCATAGTCCACGTATTGACCCGCACTGCCGAGAACCGCCGCCATCGACGAGACGTTGACGATGGCACCGCCTCGGCCGCCACTGTTCGTCGACATGCGCTTTACCGCCTCGGCGGCGCAACGAATCTTGCCGATCACATTGATGGCGAACATGCGCTCGAGCCTCTCACGGCTGAAATACTCGACGCGGGCGGACACGTCGACGATGCCGGCATTGTTGACCAGCCCGTCGAGGCGGCCAAAGCGCGCGTCGAGTTTCGCGTAAATCGCCGAAATGCCTTCTTCGGTACCGGTATCGCCCTGAACGACGTCGGCAACACCGCCGGTAGCCGCAATCTCTTCAGCGAGAGCCAAGGCGGCACCTTCTTGCGAGACGTAGTTGATCAGTACCTGCCAGCCGAGCCCGGCGGCTTTGCGCGCCACGGCCGCTCCGATGCCGCGACTCGCACCCGTGATCAGAAGAACCGGCCCGTCACTCATTGGTCGCATCCCTCCAGGGAAAAGACATCCCATGGCATTGCGTCGGCAGACTTACCCGCGGACGACGCCATCCATGCCGGCCCGAAACCGGGCAATACGATCGCTGGCGCCGCCGGCTCTCCTTCGGACGGCAGCAGGTCGATGCGACCGTTCCGCTGGTCTCCCGCGTAGATGATTCCACGCCAGACGGTGCATGCCGCAATATCGGCGCCCGTAACGTCTCCTTCCGGGCAGTTGTTGAGCACCATCGCAACCGGCCGCTCTATCTCGGGGTCGTACATCACATGCCCATCGAAGTGCTTGCCACCGAGGACAAGGGAGAAACGATGACTGAGGGGCGAATTCTCACCATTGGCAGGCGCAAACCGCAACTCGGCGCGCACCTCCGGTTCCCTGTAAATCGCCTTCTCGATCGGGCATTCGGCAGCCGCGAGCGACTGCGCGCCCAAGAGCGAGAACGCGACGATCGGGACGGACCTCATGCCCGGCATGTCAGCTCGCCTTTGCTGCTGCAAGCTTCAGCCCGAAGGCGATGAAGACGAGACCAGAGGTTCGATTGATCCATTTGCTCGCCCGAGAAAACGCCGCGCGCATCCGCGGAGTCGTCATGAAGAAGGAGACACCCACGAACCAGGCGATCAGGCAGGCCGCCATGACGACGCCGTAGCCGAGTTTCACCAGCCCCGGCGTCTCGTGGCTGACCACCGCCGAGAAGATCGAAAGAAAGAAGAAGACGGCCTTTGGATTGAGCGCGTTCGCCATGAAGCCGAGGCCAAAGGCCTTGATACCCGACTGCCGCTTTTCGGCATCCGCCTCCGTCGCCTCCGCCGGACCGACACTCGCCTCGCCCGCGCGCAGCGCCTGCACGCCGATATAGACGAGATAGGCGACGCCGCACCACTTGATGACGTTGAAGAGCAGAATGGACTTCGAGATGACCAGGCCGAGGCCGAGGATCGTGTAGGCAACGTGGACCATCAGCGATACGCCGATGCCGAAGCTGGTAATGATTGCCGCCCGCCGGCCATGTACCAGCGACTGGCGGATGACCATCGCGAGGTCCGCACCCGGAGAGACAATGGCAAAGGAGAAGATCGCCATCAGCGAGAGGAGCTCTAGAAGGTACTGCTGCATCATCGAAAGGAACTCCGCATCCGGAAAACGTCACTGCGACTCTAGCAGCAGGCGATCCACTGCGACACCCCGGCTGAAGATCGTTAGGCACTCTGCCGACCCAGATGCGACGCAAGACGGCCACCCGCGGAAACAACGGGGCGCCGGAGGCGCCCCGTCTTTGTCCTTAGAGATCGAGAACGAGACGCTCCGGATCTTCCAGGCTTTCCTTGACGCGGACGAGGAAGGTCACCGCTTCCTTGCCGTCGACGATGCGGTGGTCATAGGAAAGCGCCAGATACATCATCGGGCGGATAACGACCTGACCGCCGATGGCGACCGGACGCTCCTGGATCTTGTGCATGCCGAGGATACCCGACTGCGGCGCATTCAGGATCGGCGAGGACATCAGCGAACCGTAGACACCGCCGTTCGAGATGGTGAAGGTGCCGCCCTGCATGTCGGCCATGGAGAGCGCGCCATCACGGGCGGCCTTGCCGAGGCGGCCGATTTCCTTCTCGATCTCGGCGATCGACATCTGGTCGGCGTCGCGCACGATCGGCACGACAAGGCCCTTGTCGGTGCCGACGGCGACGCCGATATGGGCGTAATTCTTGTAGATGATGTCGGTGCCGTCGATCTCGGCGTTGACCGCCGGCAGTTCCTTGAGCGCGTGCGTGACGGCCTTGGTGAAGAAGCCCATGAAGCCGAGCTTCACGCCATGCTTCTTCTCGAAGATGTCCTTGTACTTGTTGCGCAGGTCCATGACCGCCTTCATGTCCACCTCGTTGTAGGTGGTGAGCATGGCGGCCGTGTTCTGCGCATCCTTCAGGCGGCGCGCGATGGTCTGGCGCAGGCGGGTCATCTTGACGCGTTCCTCGCGGCTGGCATCTTCCGCAGCCGACGGAGCGCGCGGTGCTGCCGGAGCCGAAGCGGCAGCAGGCGCGGAAACGCCCTTTGCGACCGCGGCGATGACATCGCCCTTCAGGATCTGGCCACGCTTACCGCTGCCTTCGACCTGGTCGGCCGAGAGATTGCTCTCGGCGAGCATCTTGGCGGCAGCCGGCGCAGCCGGCATCGCGGAGACGGAGGCCGCGGGAGCGGCGGTGGCCGGGGCAGCGCTCGGCGCTGCAGCGGGAGCGGCTGCCGGAGCGGAAGCAGCCGTGGCTGCACCAGCGGCACCTTCGGCGATCTGACCGAGAAGTGCGCCGAGACCGACAGTCTCGCCGTTCGCGGCGACGATCTCGGTGAGGACGCCGGAAGCCGGAGCCGGCACCTCGACGGTTACCTTGTCGGTTTCAAGTTCAACGAGAGGCTCGTCGGCCTTAACGGTATCGCCAACCTTCTTGAACCAGGTGCCGACCGTGGCTTCACTGACGGACTCGCCCAGGGTGGGGACTCGGATTTCTGTGGCCATGATTTAATTCCGTTGATCAGTTATCGGTTTCTATCGAATGGGTCGGTTGAGCGTGGGGAGCGTCAGCCCCCCAGCGCGTCCTCGAGGAATGCTTCGAGCTGTGCCAGGTGCTTCGACATGAGGCCGGTTGCCGGCGAGGCAGCTGCAGGGCGCCCGGTATAGCGGACACGCTGGTACTTGGCGTCGATATGAGCAAGCACCCATTCGAGATACGGATCGATGAACGACCACGCACCCATGTTTTTCGGCTCTTCCTGGCACCAGACCATTTCCGCGTTCCGGAAGCGCGACAGCTCGTTGATGAGAGCCTTGGCCGGGAACGGATAGAGCTGCTCGATGCGCAGGAGGTAGATGTCGTCGATGCCGCGCTTCTCGCGCTCCTCGAGCAGGTCGTAATAGACCTTGCCCGTGCACATGACGACCCGGCGGATCTTGTTGTCCTTCTGCAGCTTGATCGGGCCGTCCTTGATGACTTCGGCATCGTCCCACAGCAGACGGTGGAACGACGACTCGCCCGCCATCTCCGAAAGCGACGAGATCGCACGCTTGTGGCGCAGCAGCGACTTCGGCGTCATCAGGATCAGCGGCTTGCGGAAGTCGCGCTTCATCTGCCGGCGCAGGATATGGAAATAGTTCGCCGGCGTCGTGACGTTGGCGACCTGCATGTTGTCTTCGGCGCAAAGCTGCAGGAAGCGCTCCAGACGGGCGGACGAATGCTCAGGCCCCTGCCCTTCGTAGCCGTGCGGCAGAAGGCAGACGAGGCCGGACATGCGGAGCCACTTGCGTTCGCCGGAGGAGATGAACTGGTCGAAGACCACTTGGGCGCCGTTGGCGAAGTCACCGAACTGCGCTTCCCAGAGCGTCAGAGCGTTCGGACGGGCAAGCGAGTAGCCGTATTCGAAGCCGAGCACTGCCTCTTCCGAAAGCATCGAGTTGATGACTTCGTAGCGCGCCTGGGTCGGCGACAGATTGGCGAGCGGAATGTAGCGCTCCTCGGTCTCCTGGTCGTAGAGCACCGAATGACGCTGCGAGAAGGTGCCGCGTTCGCAATCCTGGCCCGAGAGGCGGATCTTGTGCCCGTCGAGGCAGAGCGAACCGAAAGCGAGCGCTTCGGCCATCGCCCAGTCGATCCCTTCGCCGGTCTCGACCATCTGCGCCCGGTTGTCCATGAAGCGCTGGATGGTGCGATGTGCCTTGAAACCTTCCGGGATCGTCGAAAGCTTGCGCCCGATCTCCTTCAGAGCCTTCATCGGGACCGAGGTCTTGCCGCGACGCTGTTCGTCTGCGTTGTCAGCAGTCCTCAGACCCGACCAGACGCCGTCCAGCCAGTCGGCCTTGTTCGGCTTGTAGGCCTGCCCCGCCTCGAACTCCTGTTCGAGATGCGCGCGCCAGTCGGCCTTCATCTTCTCGAATTCGCCTTCGGTGATCAGCCCCTCGGCGATCAGGCGCTCTGCGTAGAGCTGTACGACCGTCTTGTGGGCGCGTATCGCCTTGTACATCTTCGGCTGGGTGAACGCCGGCTCGTCGCCTTCGTTGTGACCGAAGCGGCGGTAACAGAACATGTCGACCACGACCGGCTTGTGGAACTTCATGCGGAATTCGGTCGCGACCTTTGCCGCATAGACCACCGCCTCCGGATCGTCGCCGTTCACGTGGAAGATCGGCGCCTCGATCATCTTCGCAACATCCGACGGATAGGGGGACGAACGCGAGAAGGCCGGATTGGTCGTGAAGCCGATCTGATTGTTGATGATGAAGTGCATGGTGCCGGCGACGCGGTGACCACGCAGGCCGGAAAGGCCGAGGATTTCCGCAACGACGCCCTGGCCGGCGAAGGCCGCATCGCCGTGCAGCAGGAGCGGCAGAACCTTCGACCGCTCCTTGAGCGGGATGATGTCGCCCTCCCAGACCTTGGCGAGTTGGTCCTGCTTGGCGCGGGCCTTGCCCATGACGACCGGGTTGACGATCTCGAGATGCGACGGGTTGGCCGTCAGCGACAGGTGTACCTTGTTGCCGTCGAATTCGCGGTCGGACGAAGCACCGAGGTGGTACTTGACGTCGCCAGAGCCTTCGACTTCGTCGGGCTTGAACGAACCACCCTTGAATTCGTGGAACACGGCGCGATGCGGCTTGGCCATCACGTTGGTGAGTACGTTCAGGCGTCCGCGATGGGCCATGCCGAGAACGATTTCCTCGAGGCCCTCCTGACCACCGCGCTTGATGATCTGCTCTAGCGCCGGGATAAGCGATTCACCACCGTCGAGGCCGAAACGCTTCGTACCCTTGTACTTGACGTCGATGAACTGCTCGAAGCCTTCCGCCTCGATGAGCTTGGACAAGATGGCCTTCTTGCCGTTTGCCGTAAACTCGACGCCCTTGTTCGGGCCTTCGATGCGCTCCTGGATCCAGGCCTTCTCTTCCGGGTTGGAAATGTGCATGAACTCGACACCGAGCGTCGAGCAATAGGTCCGCTTCAGGATATCGAGCATTTCCGGGATCGTGGCATATTCCAGCCCCAGAACGTTGTCGATGAAGATCCTGCGGCTGTAGTCGGCGTCGGTGAAGCCGTAGGCCGCGGGCGAGAGCTCGTTATAGTCCTCGACCGGAGCGGCAAGGCCGAGCGGATCGAGGTTGGCATGGAGGTGACCGCGCATGCGATAAGCGCGGATCATCATGATGGCGCGGACGGAATCCCGTGTCGCCTGCATGATTTCGGCTTCGCTGAGCGGCGTTCCAGCCGCTGCAGCCTTCGCCTTGACCTTGGTTTCGATGGCCTTCTCGGCCAGACCCCAGTTGCCGTCGAGTGCGGATACGAGCTCGCCGTTAGCCGCAATCGGCCAGTTCTTGCGCTGCCAGGATGCCCCGGCTGCCGCCTTCTTCACGTCTTCAGGCTTGTCGTCCAGCGCTTTGAAGAAGGACTGCCATTCGGCCGGCACAGAGGCCGGATCGTCCTCGTAACGCGCATAAAGCTGCTCGATATAGGCTGCGTTCGATCCGTCGAGGAACGACGTGATCAGGAACTGCTCGTTGGCTTCTTGCCTTGCCATACTGTTCGCGGGCTTTCGCGCCCGCCTCCCACTTGTGGTGATGGCCGGAAACCGGCCCGCCGCTTTGCCACTCTCGATGCGATCCGCAACCGCAGTGGCGGAAATGCCTGATCCGGGCAAAGGGATTTCTGATCTCCCCTTGCCCGGCCTATTGCCTTAGATAGGTCAGCCCTTCAGGACTTCGACCAGAGTCTTGCCGAGACGCGCCGGCGAAGGCGATACCTTGATGCCTGCAGCTTCCATCGCGGCGATCTTCGATTCCGCATCACCCTTGCCGCCGGAAACGACCGCACCGGCATGGCCCATGGTGCGGCCCTTCGGCGCCGTGCGGCCGGCGATGAAGCCTGCCATCGGCTTCTTGCGACCCTTCTTGGCTTCGTCGATCAGGAACTGGGCGGCGTCCTCCTCGGCCGAGCCGCCAATTTCACCGATCATGATGATCGACGTCGTGGCCTCGTCGGCGAGGAACATTTCCAGGACGTCGATGAACTCGGTGCCCTTGACCGGGTCGCCGCCGATGCCGACTGCCGTCGTCTGGCCGAGGCCCTCGTTCGAAGTCTGGAACACGGCCTCATAGGTCAGCGTGCCGGAGCGCGAAACGATACCGACCGAACCCTTGCGGAAGATCGAGCCCGGCATGATGCCGATCTTGCACTCTTCCGGAGTCAGGATGCCCGGGCAGTTCGGTCCGAGCAGACGCGACTTCGACTTGTCGAGCCTGGCCTTCACCCGCACCATGTCCATGACCGGGATACCCTCGGTGATGCAGGTGATGAACGGGATCTCGGCTTCGATCGCCTCGATGATCGCGTCGGCAGCGCCTGCCGGCGGAACGTAGATCACGGTCGCGTCGGCGCCGGTCTTTTCCTTGCCTTCGGCGACGGTCGCGAAGATCGGCAGAGTTTCGCCCTTGGAACCCGTCCAGGTTTCACCACCCTTCTTCGGATGGATACCGCCGACCATTTGCGTGCCGTAGTAGGCGAGCGCCTGTTCGGTGTGGAAGGTGCCGGTCTTGCCGGTCAGGCCCTGCACGAGGACCTTGGTGTTCTTGTTTACGAGAATGGACATATGTTCCGGTCCTTCAATTAGCCGTTGATCGCCGCGACGATCTTCTTGGCAGCGTCGTCCAGATCGTCGGCCGCTGTGATCGCGAGGCCGGATTCGTTCAGGAGCTTCTTGCCAAGTTCGACATTGGTGCCTTCGAGGCGCACGACGAGCGGAACCTTCAGGCCAACTTCCTTCACTGCGGCGATCACGCCTTCGGCGATGACGTCGCATTTCATGATGCCGCCGAAGATGTTGACGAGGATGCCCTCGACCCTCGGGTCGGCCGTGATGATCTTGAAGGCCGCAGCCACCTTCTCCTTGCCGGCGCCACCGCCGACGTCGCAGAAATTGGCAGGCTCGGCGCCGTAGAGCTTGATGATGTCCATCGTCGCCATGGCGAGACCGGCACCGTTGACCATGCAGCCGATGTTGCCATCGAGCGCGACATAGGCGAGATCCCACTTGGAGGCCTCGATTTCCTTCGCATCTTCTTCGGTTTCGTCGCGCAGGGCGCGGACGTCGTCATGGCGGAACAGCGCGTTGCCGTCGAAGGAGACCTTGGCGTCGAGGACGCGCAGGTGGCCGTTCTTCATGACGATCAGCGGGTTGATCTCGAGGAGCGACATGTCCTTCTCGTCGAAGGCCTTGTAGAGCGCCGGGAACAGCGACTTAGCGTCTTCCGCAGCGGCACCTTCAAGTTCGAGCGCCTTTGCGATCTTGGCGATATCCGATGCGGTGACGCCGGCTTCCGGGTCGATCGCAATCGTGTGGATCTTTTCCGGCGTGTCGTGCGCAACCGCCTCGATGTCCATGCCGCCTTCGGTCGACACGACGAAGGCAACGCGACCGACCGAACGGTCGACCAGCAGCGAACAGTAGAGTTCGCGGGCAATGTCGGCACCGTCTTCGATATAGAGGCGGTTGACCTGCTTGCCGGCCTCGCCGGTCTGTGCCGTCACCAGCGTGTTGCCGAGCATTTCCTTGGCATGCGCGACGACTTCGTCGATCGACTTGGCGAGGCGGACGCCGCCCTTGGCGTCGGGACCGAGTTCCTTGAACTTGCCCTTGCCGCGGCCACCGGCGTGGATCTGGCTCTTGACCACGTAGAGCGGCCCGGGAAGCTTCTTCGCGGCAGCTTCGGCTTCTTCCACCTTGAGGATGGCAACACCTTCGGCAACCGGTGCGCCGTAGCCCTTCAGGAGAGCCTTGGCCTGGTATTCATGAATGTTCATCGTCTTGTCCCTGTTTGATGGGTCGCGGCGGTTACTTCAGCGCCGGGGCAATATTGATGCAGGCTTCGCAGAGACCGGCGACGGCGCCGACAGACTTCTGGAAGGCTTCCTCTTCCGCCTTGTTGAGGTCGATCTCAATGACGCGCTCGACGCCACCCGCACCGATGATGGTCGGCACGCCGACATACATGTCCTTGACGCCGTACTGGCCGGAAAGATGAGCCGCGCAGGGCAGAACGCGCTTCTTGTCCTTGAGGTAGGACTCGGCCATTTCGATCGCCGAAGCGGCCGGTGCATAATAGGCAGAACCGGTCTTCAGCAGGCCTACGATTTCGGCGCCGCCGTCACGGGTGCGCTGGATGATTTCTTCGAGGCGTTCCTTGGTGACCCAGCCCATCTTGACGAGATCGGTGAGCGGAATGCCGGCAACGGTCGAGTAGCGGGCGAGCGGCACCATGCTGTCACCGTGACCGCCCAGAACGAAGGCGGTAACGTCCTGGACCGAAACGTTGAATTCTTCAGAGAGGAAGTGGCGGAAGCGTGCGCTGTCGAGTACGCCGGCCATGCCGACGACCATATTCTTGGGCAGACCCGAAAACTTCTGCAGCGCCCACACCATGGCGTCGAGCGGGTTGGTGATGCAGATCACGAAGGCGTTCGGCGCATACTTCTTGATGCCGGAACCGACCTGCTCCATGACCTTCAGGTTGATGCCGAGCAGATCGTCGCGGCTCATGCCCGGCTTGCGGGCGACACCGGCGGTCACGATGCAGACGTCCGCACCTTCAATAGCGGCATAATCGCTGGCGCCCGTAAGCTTCGCATTGAAGCCCTCAACCGGCGCGGACTCCGCAATGTCCAGCCCCTTGCCCTGCGGAATACCGTCGGCAATGTCGAACAGGACGATATCGCCCAGTTCCTTGAGGCCGGCGAGATGTGCCAGCGTGCCACCGATCATTCCAGAACCGATAAGTGCGATCTTTTTGCGCGCCATTGAAGAGCTTCCTTCTAGATCCAAAACCCGGGCAGACATTGGCTTTATGCCGACCGTTGCGTCAGATCGCATAGACAAAAGCGCGCAGAACCGCAACCGATTCTTTTGGAGATAGGATTTTCAATCGGTTAGATCATTATTTTCTTACGTAAACGTAAGATTTTTCGACTTGAGATCGTCACATTTCCGAACGCTGCCGCTTGTGCAGTGCAAGATAGTCGGCGCTCCGCATCTCGAAGAGGCGCGAAACCGTGCGGTCGAACTCGAAGCCCTCCGTTCCCTTTCGCACCACCAACAACTCCTCCGGGACAGCCGCGGCAGACACGAACAATCGCACCGAATGATCGTAGAGAGCGTCGATCAAGATGATGAACCGCTTCGTCTCGTTTCGCTTCTCGGGACTGAGAAGAGGTACGTGCTCGAGGAAGATCGTGTCGAACCTCTTGGCGATCTCGAGATAGTCCGATGCGCCGAGCGGTTTTTCGCAAAGGTCGGCGAAGGTAAACCGCGCCATCCTGCCGGCAGCGTGAGGGACGTGGACAGACCGCCCGCTTCTCTCGATCTCCACCGGCCCCTCGGCTCTGCCGGCAACGAGACTATGCCAGGCCGCATTCATCGCGAGATCGGCTCGCTCGTCAAGCGGCGTCACATAGACCGGCAGGTGCTGGTTCTTCTCCATTCGGTAGTCGGTCGGCGAGTCGAGGCTGACGACGTCGACGTGCCGTTTCAGAAGCGCGACGAAGGGAAGGAAGAGGCCGCGGTTGAGTCCGTCCCGGTAGAGACTATCCGGCTCCACGTTCGAGGTGGCGACAAGAATGCAGCCTCGCGAGAAGAGCTCCGTGAAAAGCCGTGACAGGATCATCGCGTCGGCAATGTCGGTGACGGCGAACTCGTCGAAGCAGAGCAACTCCGCTTCCTCGCGCAGGGCGGCCGCCACTGGAGGAACCGGGTCGGCCTGCCGCGTCTCTCCGTTCTTCAGTTTCACACGATGGGCGTGAATACGTGCGTGGACATCTGCCATGAACTCGTGAAAATGCGCGCGACGCTTCTTCTCCACCGGGGCAAACTTGAAGAAGAGGTCCATGAGCATTGTCTTACCGCGCCCGACACTACCATGGACGTAGAGGCCACGTCGTGTACCGACGGGCTTCTTCTTGCGGGCGAACATCCAGCCGAGCGCGCTCGACTTTGCCGCAGGGCGCTGCTGCCTCAGGTCAAACAGAATGTTGTCGAGAGACTGCGCAACCTCCATCTGGGCGGAATCGGCCTGCAACAAGCCGGCGGCGGCCTGCGAGCGCAAGTGCTCGCAGACGCTGTGCGCATAATCGGGAATGGGCTGCATATGATGCTCCGAGCGGGAACGAGGAAGGCTGGGCCCGCTCCAGAATTGGGACTAACGGCTGAGGCTGACCGGCTGGCCGTTGTTCGTCGTTCCGTCGAAACGGGCATCCGCCGTCTTGTAGAGCCGACCGATCACGTTACCGTTGCGATCCTTCAGAACGACCTGCTTGCCCTCGACTTCCCAGGAACCCATGGTCGTCAGCGGGCCGGCACAGCCGCGCGTGCCTCCGCGCGAACCGGAACCGAGATTGGTGAGTGTCAGGAACATATCGCACGACGCGCCCGCATTCGTGACGCGCCAGTTGCCGACCATCGACTCCTTGGTGACGTCGAGAGCGGTCGCGGGCGCCGCAGCAGCGACCGAAGTCGGCGCGCCGGCGGGGGCTGCGGGGAACTGCGATGAATCGGTTGCCCCACCGGGTGGCGGAAGCTGACCGGACTGTACCGACGGCACCGGCTGGGCCTGCAACGGCGGCAGCGATGACGACGAGTTGTCGAGACCGCTGTAAGAGGTCCGCTGGCAGCCAGCAAGTGAAAGCACGACAGCAACACCCGTCGCGGCATATTTGAATTTCATATCGATACTCCCGTTCATCCGCTTCATTGGGTCAATCGCGCAGGAACACGGCGGAATTATCGCCAGCGACCTTTCAAATCAAGTCGGCACTCAAATATTACGATCCATTCGCTTCTGCAACCGGGCGTCGACCGATGCCGAATACGTGAACGGGTCACATCCTTTCGGATGCGACCCGTTCAGTACGCTTAAATCGGCGCCGATCAGACGCGGCGCTCGACCATCATCTTCTTGATCTCGGCGATCGCCTTCGCCGGATTGAGCCCCTTCGGGCAGGTCTGCGTACAATTCATGATCGTGTGGCAGCGATAGAGCCGGAAGGGGTCTTCCAGGTTATCGAGACGCTCGCCGGTCGCTTCGTCGCGGCTGTCGATGAGCCAGCGATAGGCCTGCAGCAGGACGGCCGGACCGAGATAACGGTCTCCGTTCCACCAGTAGCTCGGACAGGAGGTCGAGCAGCAGGCGCAGAGAATGCACTCATAGAGGCCGTCGAGCTTCAGACGGTCCTCGTGGCTCTGCTTCCATTCCTTGGCCGGCGGAGGAGAGACGGTCTTCAGCCACGGCTCGATCGAGCGATGCTGGGCATAGAAATTGGTGAGATCCGGCACGAGGTCCTTGACCACCGGCATGTGCGGCAGCGGATAAACCTTCACCGTACCGCCGATCTCGTCCATGCCCTTCGTGCAGGCGAGCGTGTTGGTGCCGTCGATATTCATCGCACACGAGCCGCAGATGCCTTCGCGACAGGAGCGGCGGAGCGTCAGCGTCGGATCGATGTTGTTCTTGATGTACAGCAGACCATCGAGAACCATCGGGCCGCAGTTGTCGACGTCGATATAGTACGTATCGATGCGCGGATTCTGTCCGTCGTCCGGACTCCAGCGGTAGATTCGATACTCCCGCAGGTTCTTGGCACCCTCCGGCTTCGGCCAGACTTTGCCTTCAGTGATCTGCGAGTTCTTGGGAAGAGCGAGTTCAACCATGTCCTGTTCCTCTCAGATCAGTAGACGCGCGCCTTCGGCGCGATCTTCTGCGGATCGATGCCCTCGGCGATGAGGTCGGTGTGAACCGGACGGTAGTCGAGCTTGACCTCGCCCGCTTCGCTCACCCAGGCGAGCGTATGCTTGCGCCAGTTGACGTCGTCTCGTCCACCGAGCGGACCGGTCGCGTAGTCCTCGCGAGCGTGCGAACCACGGCTCTCCTTGCGCGCTTCGGCGCCATGGACGGTCGTGATCGCATTGGCCATGAGGTTGTGGAGTTCCAGCGTTTCGACCAGATCGGAGTTCCAGACCAGGGAGCGGTCGGTGACCTTGACATCCTGCAACTCGCCCTTCCAGATCGCCGAAATGCGGCGGCAGCCGGATTCCAGCGCTTCCTGCGTGCGGAACACGGCGGCGTCTTCCTGCATGGCGCGCTGCATCTTGTCGCGAGCGACCGCCGTCGGCGTTGCGCCGGAGGCGAAGCGAATGCGGTCGAAGCGCTCCATGATCCTGTCGCAGGCAGCCGTATTGAGAGCCGGGACCGGCTCGGACTTGTCGATCACCTGACCGGCGCGGATCGCGGCGGCACGGCCGAAGACCACGAGGTCGATCAGCGAGTTCGAACCCAGGCGGTTCGCGCCGTGCACCGAGGCACAGCCGGCCTCGCCAACGGCCATCAGGCCGGGCGCGACGCGTTCCGGGTTTTGGCTGTCGGCATTCAGGACTTCGCCCCAATAGTTCGTCGGGATACCGCCCATGTTGTAGTGAACGGTCGGCAGAACCGGGATCGGCTCGCGGGTCACGTCGACGCCCGCGAAGATCTTCGCGCTCTCGGAAATGCCCGGCAGGCGCTCGTGCAGAACGGCCGGATCCAGATGATCGAGATGCAGGTAGATGTGATCCTTGTTCTTGCCCACACCGCGGCCTTCGCGGATCTCCAGCGTCATGCAACGGGAGACGACGTCGCGGGAGGCAAGGTCCTTCGCCGACGGCGCGTAACGCTCCATGAAGCGCTCGCCCTCGGAGTTGACGAGATAGCCGCCTTCGCCGCGTGCGCCCTCGGTAATCAGGCAGCCGGCGCCGTAGATGCCGGTCGGGTGGAACTGCACAAATTCCATGTCCTGAAGCGGCAGGCCTGCACGCGAGATCATGCCGCCGCCGTCACCGGTGCAGGTGTGCGCCGAGGTCGCCGAGAAGTAGGCGCGGCCGTAACCGCCGGTCGCAAGCACGACCATTTTGGCGGCAAAGCGATGGATCGTTCCGTCGTCGAGGTTCCAGGCGACCACGCCTGTGCAGCGGCCATCATCCGACATGATGAGGTCGAGGGCGAAGTACTCGATGAAGAACTCCGCGTTGTTGCGCAACGACTGGCCGTAGAGCGTGTGGAGGATCGCGTGGCCGGTCCGGTCCGCGGCCGCGCAGGTACGCTGCACCGGCGGGCCTTCGCCGTAGTTCTGCATATGGCCGCCGAACGGGCGCTGGTAGATCTTACCTTCCTCGTTGCGCGAGAACGGCACGCCATAGTGCTCGAGTTCATAGACGGCCTTCGGCGCTTCCATGGCAAGATACTGCATCGCGTCGACGTCGCCGAGCCAGTCGGAGCCCTTGACGGTATCGTAGAGGTGCCACTGCCAGCAGTCGGGCGTCATGTTGGTCAGCGAGGCGGCGATGCCACCCTGCGCTGCAACAGTGTGCGAGCGGGTCGGGAAGACCTTCGTGATACAGGCGGTCTTGAAGCCCTGTTCCGCCATGCCGAGCGTCGCGCGAAGACCGGCGCCGCCGGCGCCGACAACGATCACGTCATAAGAATGATCGACGTACTTGTATGCCTTGCCGCCTTGGGCGGGAGAACTGTTCGGTGCCATGATGAATTATCCTACGAAAGCGATCTTCAAGATGGCGAAAAGACAGAGGCCGCCGACGATAACCGCAAAGAACGTGTTGAGCATCAGAAGGATGATCTTCATGCCTTCAGCGTGAACATAGTCCTCGATGATCACCTGCATGCCCAGTCGCATATGGATGAGACTGCTGATCACCGTCAAAGCCATGATCACCGCAACGACGGGATTGGACAGCGCGCCGACGACTTCGGCGTAGGGAGCCCCGTTGTAGGCGACGAGGAAGAGGATGAAGAAGATCAGGAGCGGGATGCCGGCAACTGATGTGAGGCGCTGGCGCCAGAAGTGCGTGGTGCCGTCCTTCGCAGAGCCGAGGCCCCGAACCTTACTGAGTGGAGTGCGCATATCCATGTCGTTCACCTCAGAAGCGGACCATGTAGCCGATGACCCAGATCACGAGGGTGAGAAGGATCGAGCCGATGAGATTTGCCTTGGCGAGCTTCGTCGAAAAACTCTTTTCGAAACCGTAACCCATGTCCCAGAGCAGGTGGCGAAGGCCGCCAAGCATGTGATGGACGAGCGCCCAGGTGTAACCGAACAAAATCAGGCGACCGAGGAGGGTACCCATGAACCAGCTGACCCACTCGAAGTAGGTGGCGCCGGAGGACGCCGCAATCAGCCACCACGCGACCAGCAAGGTGCCGAAATAGAGCGCACCACCGGTGACGCGATGCAGAATCGACATCACCATGGTCGGGATCGGCTTGTAGATTTGCAGATGCGGCGACAACGGCCGCTTGTTTGTCACATTCGCCATCTGAACCTCGCGGCGTTCTAATGCGGTCCTGATCAGGACTGTCCCCAGCGCCATGCAACCGCCTGCTGCAGTGCATTGCGTCAGGGCGACGTTTACTCACCAGAAGGCGGCACGACAAGCACAATTGCGGTCCGCATGGATTTTAATCGATTC
The DNA here is from genome assembly GCF_048159625.1 of Ciceribacter azotifigens. Classification (NCBI taxonomy): domain Bacteria; kingdom Pseudomonadati; phylum Pseudomonadota; class Alphaproteobacteria; order Hyphomicrobiales; family Rhizobiaceae; genus Ciceribacter; species Ciceribacter azotifigens. The sequence goes on from NZ_JBLQTA010000005.1 coordinate 142,621, forward strand.
GGACGAACGAGAGCTTAGACCTTGGTCGCACGAACGTCGACACGTTCTCTCAAAGAGCGAAAAACAAGGTGCGGGATGACTTTGCTACGATTTTGCGCCATGGTGCCGTTAAACATTTCTTAACATGTCGAGTCACCGGAGAACACCATGGCGACGCTGAAGCGAACGGGCGCCATTATTGCGACAGCCATGTTTGTCTTTTCGGCAGGCGAACTTGAGGCACGCGGCCGACACCAGCCGAATCCGGGCGTCGTCGCCGGCTCGGGCCTTCCATCGGTGTTGCCGGGCATCGGAACATATGCGGGGGATGTTTCCGCGCTGCGCATCCGTGGAAACGGGATTTACTTCATGGTCGAGCGTTCGACCTATAGGCCGGCTCCGTTCCATCTCGCTCCGAAGGCGCTCATCATCGACGTGAACGCGAACATCACCGCGGACAAGAAGTCCATGGAAAGCGCCTGCCGCTACGAAGCCGGGGTCTGCGTCATCAGGCCCTGAGCAGCGCAGTCACTGTGGCGTAAATCGCCAGACCGTCGTGTTCTTGATCTCGCTGTCTTCGAGCGCCCTCGTCACCGGCACCCGGTACGAAGCGAGTGCCGTCAGCCGCTCCTTTGGCAGGTAGCTTCTGCCGGGATCTCCGACCAGCACCTCGACGCCCGCCCCTGCAAGGCGATCGAGCCAGGGAATTAGTGCCGCCGCAAAGCCACTGTCATAGAAAACGTCGCCGGCAAGGACGACGTCACTCTCCAGCGTCTCGCCAATCAGGTTCCTTCCGGTGAATTCGATCGCGACGCCGTTCGCGTCCGCGTTCAGGCGGATCGCCGTTTCCGCCCAGGGATCGATGTCGGCCGCCACGACACTTTCCGCGCCGGCGAGCCTGGCTGCGATCGCCACAAGCCCCGACCCACTTGCAAAGTCGAGGACACGTTTGCCGGCGACGGTTTCCCGATGGTCCAGCACATACCGGGCAAGCCCCTGCCCGCCCGCCCAGGCAAAGGCCCAGAAAGGCGGCGGCAGACCGATCTCTTGGAGTTCGTCTTCGGTCTTGAGCCAGAGATCGTGCACTTCGCTCGCAAGGTGAAGCCGGACCTCGGGCACGTGCGGCGGCGCCAGCAGCGATGTATTGGCACGAATGAAGCGCTCAGGGTCGGTTTTCAAGGAAACGGCCTCAATGCGGCGGGTTATCGAGTTTACCCATACGGCAGACTTCGAGATATTCCTCCTCCGTCACCGGCTGAACGGAGAGACGCATCGACGTCACCAGCGACATCTTCGAGAGCTTCTCGTTCGCCTTGATATCCTTCAATGAAACCGGCTTCGGCATGTCGATAACGGCACGGATGTCGACGCAATCCCACCGCGGATCACCTTCAGCCGTCGAATCGGGGTGCGAGAGAGCACAAACCTCGACGATGCCGACGACCTCAAGTCCCTCGTTCGAGTGATAGAAGAACCCTTTGTCGCCGATCTTCATCGCACGCATGTTATTGCGTGCCAGATAGTTGCGCACACCGGTCCATTCTTCGCCGACCTCACCCTTGGCCTTCTGCATGTCCCATGACCATTTGAAGGGTTCGGATTTGAAGAGCCAGTAAGCCATCCGCCGTCATGCCTCCGGATTGTTGAAGACCCAGTTGTAGGCCTTGATCTCCACGGTTTCGAAGAGACCGGCAGCAGCATAGGGATCCTGCGCGGCAACCTTTTTCGCACCCGCCATGTCTTCCGCCGCTATGAGCAGCATGGAGCCGCACGGCTTGCCATTGTCATCGAGGAAAGGCCCGCCAATCTTCAGAACACCTTCGGCATTCAGCCCGTTCAGCCATTCAAGATGTGCGGGACGCGTCTCCATGCGGACGTTGAGGTGGTTGGGCTTGTCGCGGCAAAGAACGGCAAAAAGCATCGGCTACTCCTTCGTGAGGGAACTTGGTCTATTCTGTAGTGATCGGACGGGTCATCAGTTGCTCGATGGCGGACGGAATATCGAGCCTGCCCTCGATGATTTCGGCGACCGCCCTGGTGATCGGCATGCTGATCCCATGTCCTTCGGCGAGGCGGGCAGCGACAGCCGCCGCAAACGCACCTTCGACAAGGTCGCCGCGCGCAAAATCCGGAGGTTCTCCCTTGCCGAGCGAGATGCCGAAACGCAGGTTTCGCGACTGGTGACTGGTGGCAGTCAGCACGAGATCGCCGAGCCCCGAAAGGCCTTGGACGGTGCTGCCGCGGCCACCGAGCGCCTCGACAAGGCGTGACATCTCGGCCAGCCCTCGTGCGATCAATGCCGCGCGAGCGGAATCACCCAGTCCCATGCCTTCGACGATGCCGCAAGCGATGGCGAGCACGTTCTTGAGCGCCCCGCCGAGCTGAACGCCCGTTCGGTCGGAAGATGCGTATAGCCGAAAGGTTCGCCCGGAAATGGCGTAGGCCAGCCGCTCTGCAGCGGCAAGATCTGCCGCGGCGATGGCCATCGCCGTCGGCAGCCCCCGGGCAATATCGGCAGCGAAGCCGGGCCCCGAGAGAACCGCAACCGGATGATGCGGCAGCACCGCTTCGAGGACTTCGGTGAGCAGCCGTGAAGTGCCGCGATCGATACCCTTGGCACAAGTAACCACTGTCGCGCCGGGGGCAAGGTACGGGCCGAATTGCGCGGCGGCGTCGGCCTGCGCCTGCGACGGCATTGCAAAGAGCACGGTTTCGGCGCCGGCGAGGATCTCCGGTTCCGCCGAATATTGGAGCGCGTCCGGCAGATGGATACCCGGCAACGCTGCATTGTGCATGCCGTCGGCACGCAAATCCGCCATCAGTGACGGATCGCGTCCGAGGAGCGTTACCTCGGATCTTCCTTCGAGCGCGATGACCGCAGCGAGTGCGGTTCCGAACGCTCCCGCCCCGACGACGGCGATCCGGTGCCCGTCACTCATGCCTTTGCCCCACGCTTTCCATGACCGATCCGCACCTCTGCGCTGCTGTCGAGCGGCCAGCGCGACCGCGGCTGCACGTCCAGCGGATCAGCGGCAAAGCCGGCAGCCATGCGTTCGAGCCCGGCCCAGGCGATCATGGCGGCATTGTCGGTACAGAGGCGAAGCGGCGGCGCCACAAAGCGGAAGCCGTGCCGCTCGCAAAGGGTTTGCAAAGTGCGGCGTAATTCCTGATTTGCGGCAACGCCGCCCGCGACGACAAGCGCAGGTGGGTGGCCAAGAGCTGGAAATTCGGAGGAAAAGCGCGCGAGGCCGCGACCGATACGATCATCAAGCGTCCGGGAAATCGCCCGCTGGAACGAGGCACAGATATCCGAGATGTCTTGCTCGGTGACGGGTGCGATGGTCTCCGCAGCCTGGCGCACGGCCGTCTTCAGACCGGAAAAGGAGAAATCGAGTCGCGTCTCGCCCACCAGCGGCCGGGGGAAATCGAAACGCCTCGGATTGCCGGCTGCCGCCGCCTGCTCGACGGCCGGCCCGCCCGGATAAGGAAGCCCGAGTAGTTTCGCCGTCTTGTCGAAGGCTTCGCCCAGTGCGTCGTCGATCGTCGTGCCCCAACGTTCGTACTGCCCTACACCGCGCACCAGGACGAGCTGTGTATGCCCTCCCGACACCAGAAGCATCAGATAGGGAAAGGAAAGTCCGTCGGTCAGCCTTGCGGTCAGCGCATGACCTTCGAGGTGGTTGATGGCATAGAGCGGCTTCGACAGGGCCCTTGCAATCGCCTTGCCGGTCATGAGGCCGACGATCAGGCCGCCGATGAGGCCGGGACCTGCGGTTGCGGCAACGGCGTCGATGTCGCCGAGAGACGTGCCGGTGCGCGCCAGCGCCTCCTCAATCAACGTATCGAGCGCCTCGACATGCGCACGGGCGGCAATCTCCGGCACGACACCGCCATAGGCGCTGTGCTCGTCGAGCTGGCTGAGCACGACGTCGGCAGCAATCTCGCCGCGCCCGTCGTCATGACGCAGGACGATGGACGCTGCCGTCTCGTCACAGCTGGTTTCGATGCCGAGGATGCGAAGAAAGGAACCCATGGAACTGATCGTTAATTGCGGTGGTCGGGAAACCCGTTTACGAGGAACGTCGGTAACAACGGATGAAATCGGATGCAAACAAAACCTTTCCGAATCGGAACCCGGGGCAGTCCGCTTGCGCTCGCTCAGGCTCATGAAACCCGCAGACGATTGATGGAAGCGCATGGCCTGCCGGAGGAGATGTTCGAGATCGTCGCGCTCTCGACGCAGGGCGACCGGATTCAGGATCGGGCGCTGGCAGCCATCGGCGGCAAGGGCCTCTTCACGGCGGAACTGGAAGAACAGCTCGCCGACGGACGTCTCGATCTCGCCGTGCATTCGTCGAAGGACATGCCGACACTCCTGCCACAAGGCCTCTACATATCCGCTTTCCTGCCACGAGAAGATGTTCGCGACGCCTTCGTCGGAAAGACGGCTCCGACACTCATGGATCTTCCATCCGGCGCCGTGGTGGGCTCGGCCTCGCTCCGCCGCCAGGCGCTAATCCGCCACCTGCGCCCCGACCTCAACGTCACCATCTTTCGTGGCCAGGTCGATACACGCCTGCGGAAGCTCGCCGAGGGCGAAGCAGACGCGACACTGCTTGCCATGGCGGGATTGAATCGGCTGGGCAAGGCTGACGTCGCAACCGAAGTCCTTGACCCGGAACACTTCCCGCCGGCACCCGCCCAAGGCGCGATCTGTATCGAAAGCCGGCTGGGCGACAAGCGGACAGACGACCTGGTCTCCGCCGTCAATGATCCGATCACATGGACCGCGGTCAGCTGCGAGCGCGGCTTCCTTGCCGCCCTCGACGGCTCCTGCCGGACACCGATCGCAGGACTGGCGAAGGTCGAAGGTCCGCATATCGCCTTCCATGGCATGATTCTCACACCGGACGGTGCGCAGTTCCATGAGATCCGCGCCAAAGGCAAGGCAAGTGAAGCCGCTGTCATCGGACGGACTGCCGGCGAGACGATCCGGAGCAGGGCAGGCAGCGGCTTTTTCGTCGACTGGACCTGACCCGATGCGCGTCCTCGTGACCCGTCCTTTGGACGCAGGAGAAAAGACGGCCGCGAAGCTGCGGGCACTTGGTCATGAACCCGTCCTTCTGCCGATGAGCACACCGATCCGCCATCCGGAGAAGGCGCTCGCCGCCCTTGTCCTTCCCCATGCAGCCATCGCCATCACGAGCGCGGAGGCGGTCCGAACGCTCTCGGTGCTCGCAGATCGCCTGAAACCCTTTCTCGCCGAACCGGTTTTCGCAGTCGGCGAGGCCTCTGCCGATGCTGCGCGGAAGTTGGGCTTTACAAACGTCACCGCCGCAGCCGGAGATGGGGCCGCTCTCGCGACCTCCGTCAGCGCTCACCTAAGGGAGACAAAGCAATGCGGTGTTCTCCTCTATCTCACCGGCACACCGCGGGCACCCGGCTTCGAAGCCCGCCTCGCCGAGGACAGCATCCAGGTCACGGTCGCGGAATGCTACGAGATGAAGCCCGCCGAGGACGCACCGGACGCGCTCCGGCGCATCTTCGAAAGTGGCCGGATTGACGTCGTACTTCTCTATTCGGCGGAGACCGCGAAGCGGTTTTTAGCCGCAGCAGAAACCTCCGGCGCAGGCGAGACGTTGCTAGACATGCGCTTTTGCTGCCTCAGCAGCAATGTACTCAACGCCATTCCTCCCGAATTCCATGAAAAGGCATTCGTGGCGACATCACCCGACGAAACGGCGCTTCTGGCGTTGCTGGAACCCCTTCCTTAGGCGCAAAATGGACATGAGCCCTTCCCATGAAGGCCGTCACTGACTAACTTCGAAGCACTGCACGGAAGAAGAGGTACCCATGGTTTCCGGAAAGCCGCCACGTCGCTCCAAGTCCTCGAACGAACCGGTCACCATCGACCTGCAGGCAGAGGAAACCTCAGCTGATGCCGCCGCATCTGCCTCCGAGACGGAGAGCCCGAAAGAACGTGCGACGGACGCGGAGATGCTGGCGTCCGACGGGACGGAGACAGCGGCTCACACAGAGACCGAGGCCGCGCCGGCGACCGACACCATCGAGGCGGACGACGCGAAATCCGGATCCCTGCCCCTTGAGACACCACGTCAGCCCAAAGGGACACCCACGATGGCAGCCGTTGCGGCTGCCGGCATCGTTGGTGGCCTCGTCGCCCTCGCCGCTGCCGGCAGCATGCAATATGCCGGCTATCTACCCGCACTGTCTCCCACTTCGGAGCGCTCCACCGCCGACCAGACTGCGGAGCTCGCCGCCCTGAGGAGCGAGGTTGAAGGCCTTCGCTCGGCCGTTTCGCAGGGCGCGGACACAAAGCAGATCGAGGAGCGGCTGGCGGCTCTTGAAAGCGCGGCAAGCCAGCCGGTACCGGCCGCCGATACCACCGGGCTCGACCAGGTGCGGGAACAACTGACAGGTTTGCAGAGCACGCTCGAGACCCTTCGGACGAGCGGGGAAGCGGCGACAACCAGACTTTCAGAGCTTGAGACCAGCCTCGATGGTCGCATCGCCGAAATCGAGAAAAAGCTTGAAGAACCGCGGGATGACGTCGAAGTGGCCCGCGCGATCGCCGTCGCCGGACTGAAGGCTGCCGTTGATCGTGGCGGAACCTTTCTGACCGAACTCGACACCCTCGCCGGCATCACACCCGACGACCCGATCGTTGGCTCGCTCCGGGATTACGCACGCACGGGAATTCCCTCGCGTGCGGATCTCGTGCGTCAGTTCCAGGATACCGCAAGCTCCATTCTCTCAGCGGTCAACCAGCCGGATCCGAACCAGGGGCTAGCCGAGCGGTTGCTTTCGAGTGCACTTTCGGTCGTCAAGGTGCGGCCGGTCGGCAATGTCGAGGGCGACACGCCGGAAGCGATCGTCGCGCGCATGGAGGACAAGCTTCGAAACGGTGATCTCCAGGGCGCTTCGCTCGAATGGGACACGCTGCCGGAGGCCGGCAAGGCCGCATCGGCCGACTTCGCCAAGGCGTTGAAATCCCGGATCGAGGTCGAGAAGCTGGTGGGCACCGCCATGACCAGCGCCGTCGGCGGCAACCGGGGCTGAGGAGCGCGCGATGATCCGGACACTTCTTTTCATTCTCATCGTTCTGGCCCTCGGATTTGGCTTTGCCTGGCTTGCCGAGCGGCCGGGCTCCCTCTCGATCCTCTGGCAGGGTCAACTGATCGAGATGAGTCTGACCGTTGCCGCGACCGTCGTCCTCGCGATCATCGTTGCGGTGATGCTGGCCTGGTGGATCGTCCGCCTGCTCTGGACATCACCGCACTCGGCCCGCCGCTTCTTCCGCGCGCGCAAGCGAGACCGCGGCTATCAGGCGCTCTCGACGGGCCTCATCGCCGCCGGCGCCGGCAACGCGTTGCTCGCTCACAAGATGAGTTCCCGCGCCCGTGGTCTTCTCCGGGCGGAACAGGAGCCGCTGATCCTCGTTCTCGAAGCACAGACGGCCGCGATCGAAGGCAGGCACGACGAGGCGCGTCGGCTCTACCAGCAGATGGCAGAGGATCCTGAAACCAAAGAGCTCGGCCTCCACGGCCTCTATGCGGAAGCAAGTCGGCTCGGCGCGCATGAAGCCGCACGGCAGTATGCGGAGACGGCCGCAGAGCAGGCGTCTTATCTGCCTTGGGCCGCAAAAGCCACGCTTGAATACCGCTGCCAGTCCAGCCAGTGGGAAGATGCCATTCGTCTGCTCGACCAGCAGCGCGTAGCCCACGTCCTCACCCGGCCTGAGGCTGATCGCCTGAAAGCGGTCCTGCTGACGGCCAGGGCCGAAGAGCAGCTCGAAGGTGATCCTGCCGGTGCCCGAGACAACGCCGCGCACGCCCTCAAGCTTGCAAAGGATCTCGTTCCGGCGGCCGTTGTCGCGGCGAAAGCCTACTTGCGGGAAGACAATGTACGCAGGGCGTCATCTGTCCTCGAGCAGATCTGGAAGAATTCTCCGCATCCGGATGTTGCCAGAACGTACCTCCGCGCCCGCGGCGGCGACAGCGCCGTCGATCGCCTGAAACGCGCCGAACGGCTGGCTTCCTTGCACCCGAACAACGTCGAAAGTCTTCTGATCGTCGCCGAAGCGGCGCTCGACGCCCAGGATTTTGCCAGGGCCCGCGCCAGGGCGGAGGAGGCGGCGCGCATGGATGCCCGCGAGCGGGTCTACCTGTTGCTGGCCGATATCGAGGAAGCGGAAACCGGCGACCAGGGACGCGTACGCTACTGGATGGCCCAGGCCCTGCGCGCACCGCGCGATCCGGTGTGGATCGCCGACGGTCACATTTCGGAAAAGTGGCTGCCCGTGTCCCCCGTGACCGGTCGCCTCGACGCCTTCGAGTGGAAGGTTCCCTTCGATCAACTGGAAGGTCCCGTCGAGGAGGGCGTCGTCTCGCGCGGAGACGCCGCGATCAATGCGCTTCCGCCGGTCAAGAACGCTCAGTCCTCGACTGAGGAACGCGCGGTCGTCGAGCAAATCGAGAAGACAGACGTGCCGGCGTCACCCAAAACGCTCGCAGAGCCGGTCCGCAAGCCGGAGCAAGCCGAAACGACCACGCCCTTCTTCGGCCATCCTCCGGACGACCCGGGCGTGCGCGAAGGCCAACGGCCGGCCGAAGACAAAAACCGCTTGCGCCTTTTCTGAAGGAAGAGAGATGCTCGAACGCCTCCAGGCCTTTTTCCAAAGTCTGACACAGGGTCGCGGCAATGACGCGATATCTCCCGACGACCCGCGGGTCGCAGTCGCAGCCCTTTGTTTCCAGGTAATGGAAGCCGACGGTGTCGTCCACGAGGCAGAACGCGAGAAACTCGAACAGTTGTTGAAGGACGAATACCGGCTGGACGACGAGGAGCTCCAGGCGCTGCTGAAGGCGGGCCAGAGGGCCGAAAGTGAAGCCGTCGACTATTATCGCTTCACGTCCGACATCAAGCGACACCTCGACGAGGAGCAGCGGCTTCAGTTGCTCGGCATCCTGTGGGACATCGTCTATGCCGATGGCAGCCGAAGCGAAATGGAAGATCACGTCGTCTGGCGGATCGCCGATCTGCTCGGAGTCTCCGACCGCGACCGCGTGAGCCAGCGCCGCGAAGCGGTCATGCGCGCGGCCCAGGGGAGCAAGGATGCTTCATGATCCCTTGAGATCGCGGCAGAAGGCACCAGTCCTGCTCGTACTCCATCAGGAGCGCTCGAGCCCCGGCCGTGTCGGCCAAATGCTATTCGAGAAAGGTTACCCGCTCGACATCCGCAGACCGCCGCTCGGCGACCCGCTCCCAGAGACGCTGGCCGGACACTCTGGAGCAGTCATCTTCGGCGGGCCGATGAGCGCAAACGATCCCGATCAGTTCATCCTCGACGAAATCGAATGGATCAACGTTCCGCTCAAGGAGAAGAAGCCGTTTCTCGGGATCTGCCTCGGTGCGCAGATGATGGTCCGCAATCTCGGCGGAAAGGTCTCCGCCGACCACAACAGTCTGGTCGAGATCGGTTGGTATCCGATCCGCCCGACCGAACGGGGCCGCCTGCTCATGCGCTGGCCGCAAATGGTCTATCACTTCCATCGGGAGGGTTTCGACCTGCCGCATGGGTGCGAACTGCTCGCCGAGGGCGACGTCTACCGCAACCAGGCGATCCGTTACGGCGAGAATGCCTGGGGCCTGCAGTTTCACGCCGAGCTCACCCGCGCCATGATGCAGCGTTGGGTCGTCCACGGTGCCCATCGCTTCGTCATGCCCAACGCGCAGCCCGGGCACGACCATCTCGAAGGGCGGATGATCTTTGATGCCCCGCTCAGAGCATGGCTCTCTGATTTTCTCGATCTCGTCTTCGAGCGAAAGTCTCAGCGCGTATCCTGACGCATCGGCGCGTCGAGGCTATCGATGCGCCGCAGTTGCGGAAAACCGGCGGCCCACAGGATGGCAACCGCAAGCGTTCCCACACCACCGATCACGACCGCGGGCACGGCTCCGACCAGCGACGCCATCGTGCCGGCGCGGAACTCACCCAACTCGTTGGAAGCGCCGACGAACACCATATTGACGGCGTTCACCCGGCCACGCACGTCATCCGGCGTCCAGAGTGCGATCAGCGTCTCGCGGACATAGACCGACGCCATGTCGGCAGCGCCCATCAGCATGAGCGCCAAAATCGAAATCCAGGCCGTTTCCGAAAGACCGAAGATGATCGTGCCGGCACCGAACAATGCGACGCCCGCAAACATGAACAGACCGGCATTATGACGGACCGGGAAGCCGGCGAGCACGATCGCGACGAGAATGGCGCCAATGCCGGGAGCCGCACGCAGCAAGCCGAGTCCCCATGGACCGAGCACGAGGATATCGCGCGCGAATATCGGCATGAGGGCGACGGCACCCCCGAGGAGCACCGCAAAGAGATCGAGGGATATCGCGCCGAGAACGACCTTTTCGCTCCAGATGAAGCGGAACCCAGCGAGTACGGTCGTCCAGGTCACTGCCTTGTTGGAGATCCTCTGCGCCGGTCGCTCGACTAGAAAGACGAGAAGCGCCGCGGTTGAAAAAAATGCCAAAGCGACCGAGTAGGCGACCACGGGGCTCACGCCATAAAGCAGGCCGCCTGCAACCGGCCCGAGGATCGAAGCCGTCTGCCAGGAGGTGGAGTTCCACGCAACGGCATTCGGCAGATCCTCCTCCGGAACGAGATTGGGCGCGAGCGACTGGGTCGCCGGCGCGTTGAAAGCGCGCTCGATCCCGAAGACGACGAGGATCGCGAACACCAGAACCGGCGTAAATGCGTCCATGAGCGTGAGCGCGAGAAAGGACGCGCCGCAAAGGGCGCTGACGATCATGCAGATCGCGACGATGGCGCGCCGGTTATAGCGGTCCGCGACCGAACCAGTCACAAGCATGAGGAGCAGTGCCGGCAGAAACTGAAAAAGACCGATCAGCCCGAGATAGAAGGCGCTTTTCGTCTCGTCATACATCTGCCAGCCGACCGAGACGCTGAGGATCTGCGTCGCGAAAGCGGCGAGGAACCGCGACAGGAAGAAGCGGAGGTAGGAGGCATGCCTGAAGGCTGCGAAGCGGTCGCCGGACAGATGTACAGACATGGTCGGGAAGCAATCCTTTCGGAAGGTGGGACTCGGCCGAAATCCGGGGGACCATTAAGGATGATTCCCCCTGTGCCTACCTGCGGCACTTGCCCGATAAGCTGCCAATGTCTACATCTCTGTCAACCTTGAAATGGAGACGATTATGCTGGCGTTGTTTCAAACGATCGATTTGGCCCTCAGCCTTTACACCTGGGTCCTGATCGGGAGTGCCATTTTCTCCTGGCTCTATGCCTTCAACGTCATCAATTCGAGCAACCGTTTCGTCAATTCGCTCGGAACTTTCTTCTACAATGTGACCGAGCCGGCGCTGCGGCCAATCCGGCGCGTACTGCCGGATCTCGGCGGCATCGACATTTCCCCGATCATCGTCCTACTAATCATCTTCTTCGTCCGGTCCCTGATGTGGACGAGCATCTATCCGATCTTCGCTTGAAGCCGCCATACAGCATCAACGGCGACCACTTGCGACTGTCCATTCGGCTGACGCCGAATGCCGGGCGTGACCAGGTGGACGGCGTGGAGATGAATGCCAACGATGACGTCTATCTAAAGGCGAAGGTGACTGCCGTCCCGGAGAAGGGAAAGGCGAACAAGGCGCTGATCGCTCTGCTCGCAAAGGCGATCGGGGTTCCGAAATCCTCTATCTCGGTCGTATCCGGTGACACCGCCAGACAAAAAATCCTCCGGATCGACGGCGACCCGGAGGAAGTGGCAGAGAAGATTAGCGAACTGCTCTCGCGCTGAAAGCCTTACTTTGAATCCTTGGCCCGCTGCACGGCTTCGAGGATGAGCTGCTTGGCGACGTTGACGTCCTGCCAGCCGCCGATCTTCACCCACTTGCCAGGCTCCAAGTCCTTGTAGTGCTCAAAGAAGTGCTCGATCTGCTTCAGCGTAATTTCCGGCAGATCGGTATAGTTCTCGATCTTGTCATAGCGCTGCGTCAGCTTGTGGGACGGAACCGCAATGATCTTCTCGTCCTTGCCGGAATTGTCTTCCATAATCATGACGCCGATCGGGCGGACGTTGATCACGCAGCCAGGCAGCAGCGGACGGGTATTGCAGATCAGGACGTCAATCGGGTCGCCGTCGTCCGACAGCGTATGCGGTACAAAGCCGTAGTTGCCCGGGTAGGTCATCGGAGTATAAAGGAAACGGTCGACGATGAGTGCGCCGGCGTCCTTGTCCATTTCATACTTGATCGGATGACCACCGACCGGAACTTCGACGATGACGTTGATGTCGTCGGGCGGGTTCTTGCCAACGGCAATTGCATCGATGCGCATGTCTAACCCCATGGGTATGTTGAAATCCCGGCTGTCCTAATGGGATTCATTGCGCAATGCAACACGGCTTTGGGAGAACGTCGCGTCCGCCGTCGCCGCGCGCGGCCCGCCAAACCCGCTGTTTTGTCGACGGCATCTCGCGCCAACCGTCGCATGACTGTTATAATGACACAAACGGGGGATGGACGATGAAACCACCTATTTTCACATTGCTGGCGGCGGCCCTGATCTGGCCGGTGATCACGCATGCGGCACAGGCCAACGACAGCGCCTATACGGACCTCGACCTCGACAAGTGCCGCACCGTCGCCGAGGACGAGATGGGCGCCAGCCTGCTTTGCCGTGGGTACGCTGGATATGACGTGCACTTCGCCGAGAGCGATCTGCGCCAAAGCATCCTTTACGGCGCAGTCGACAAGATACTGGAGAACGAAGTCTTCGAGTCCTTCGAGGTTTTCAACCATGTCGGCAGCAAGATCGAATGGAGGCGCGATACCACGGGGACACCCTTCGCAACAATCCTGCGCTGGTTCACTGAGAACGTCGACGACCAGGCCGGAATGCCGACCAAGGAAAGTACCGGGCAGGTTCTCGTGATTTCCCGTGTCGCTCAGCCGGGTGACGGCCTCGGCTGCGTCGTCGGCTACGTGGATGCGCTATCCAATCCGGACGCCAACGAACTCGCCCGCAAGGTGGCCGATGAGCAGGCGCAAGACTTCGCCTGCGGTCGCGACAAGAGCACGTGGTTCGGGAAACGCGGCGACAAGAGCGGCGAACCAACCTACGTCTGGCCAGAAACCTCCCCCTGATCTGCTCCAGGGCGGGAGCCTATTTCCAGATGAATCCGAGCTTCTTCAGCTGCAGGTTGCCGAAGTCTTCCATGCCTTCGACAGCGTCGACACCGCCGTTCGAACGGAAGAACTGCGAGGCGTGGTCGCTTTCCTCAAGGCACCAGACCACTAAACCGGAGCAACCGAGTGATTTCAGGAGACGCCGCGCCTCTCCAAAAAGGAGGTAGCCGAGGCCGATTCCCTGATATTCCGGACGGATGTAGATCTCGTAGATCTCGCCTTCCTGAGGCAAGGCTCGGGAGCGATTGAGGCCGACGGTCGCATACCCGGCGATCGTACCGGCAACGTCGACGACAAGGATGGTCGCCGGCCCACGCGTGGCCTTGCGCCACCAGGTCTCGCCGCGACGCTCGATCATCTTGGTCAGGGCGCGATGTGGAATGAGTCCGGCATAGGCATGCTGCCACGAGAGGCGGTGCGCCTCCGCGATGGCTGCAGCGTCCTGCGGTTCCGCAGGCCGAACATCAATCGACAACGTCTTCATAACGCCACTCTCGTCCTGTCTGGACAATCTCACCATCCGCCCGTCGTGCGAACCGGCATTGCCAACAGACTTGTCATCTGGACCATAGGTGGAAATTTAACGCTTTTTTAAACGCTCCGACAAGACCGGAGGATTCGTAACCACAAATAAAAACCCCGGTTTCTGGAACCGGGGTTAATGATTTATATGAGCGATAACTAATCAAGCCTGTGCAGCGCGGGCCTTGTCGAACCGCTTGCGGTCGTTGGCGTCAAGATACATCTTGCGTAGGCGGATCGACTTCGGCGTGACTTCCATCAGTTCGTCGTCCTGGATCCAGGACAGCGCACGGTCGAGCGTCATGCGGATCGGCGGGGTGAGCTTGACCGCTTCATCCTTGCCCGCGGCTCGGATGTTGGTGAGCTGCTTGCCCTTCAGAACGTTGACCTCGAGGTCATTGTCGCGAGTGTGGATGCCGATGATCATGCCTGCATAGACCTTCTCGCCGGGCTCGATCATCATCGGACCGCGGTCCTCGAGATTGAACATGGCATAGGCGACAGCCTCGCCGGCGCCGTTCGACAGCAGCACGCCGTTGGTACGACCGGTGATCGCGCCCTTATAGGGCTGATAATCATGGAACAGGCGGTTCATGATCGCCGTGCCGCGGGTATCGGTCAGCAGTTCCGACTGGTAGCCGATGAGGCCACGGGTCGGCGCGAAGAACACCAGACGGACGCGATTGCCGCCGGAAGGCCGAAGCTCGGCCATCTCGGCCTTACGCTCGGACATCTTCTGCACGACGATACCGGAATGCTCCTCGTCCACGTCGATGACGACCTCCTCGATCGGCTCCATGAGCTGACCGGTCGTCTCGTCATTGTGCATGACGACGCGCGGACGCGAAACGGCAAGCTCGAAGCCTTCGCGGCGCATGGTCTCGATCAGGACGGCCAGCTGCAATTCGCCGCGACCCGAGACGAAGAAGGAGTCCTTGCCTTCGGCTTCTTCGATCTTCAGAGCGACGTTACCTTCGGCTTCCTTGAACAGGCGGTCGCGGATGACGCGGCTGGTGACCTTGTCGCCCTCGGTGCCGGCCAGCGGACTATCGTTGACGAGGAAGGACATGGTAACGGTCGGCGGGTCGATCGGCTGCGCGGTGAGCGGCTCGGTCACGGCCGGATCGCAGAACGTGTCGGCAACCGTGCCCTTGGAAAGGCCGGCGATTGCAACGATGTCGCCCGCATGGGCTTCGTCAATGGCGGTGCGTTCGATGCCGCGGAAGGCGAGGATCTTCGAGATGCGGCCGCTTTCGATCAGCTTGCCGTCCTGGCCGAGCACCTTCACGGCCTGGTTCGGCTTGATTGAGCCGGAATGGATACGACCGGTGATGATACGGCCGAGGAAAGGGTTGGCTTCGAGGATCGTGCCGATCATGCGGAAAGCGCCGTCCTCGTCGCCGACGCTCGGCTCCGGAACATGCTCAAGCACGAGGTCGAGCAGCGGAGCCAGCCCCTGGTCCTTCGGGCCTTCCGGATTGACGTTCATCCAGCCGTCGCGACCCGAACCGTAGAGGATCGGGAAGTCGAGCTGTTCGTCGGTCGCGTCGAGATTGGCGAACAGGTCGAAAACTTCGTTGATGACTTCTTCGTGGCGGCCGTCCGGACGGTCGATCTTGTTGATCGCGACGATCGGACGAAGGCCGACCTTCAGCGCCTTGCCGACGACGAACTTGGTCTGCGGCATCGGGCCTTCCGAAGCATCAACCAGAACGATCGCGCCATCCACCATCGACAGGATGCGTTCCACTTCGCCGCCGAAGTCGGCGTGACCGGGGGTGTCGACGATATTGATGCGGGTGTTTTTCCATTCGACCGAAGTCGCCTTGGCGAGAATCGTGATGCCGCGTTCCTTTTCCAGATCGTTCGAGTCCATCACGCGTTCTGCAACGCGCTGGTTTTCGCGGAATGAACCCGACTGCTTCAGGAGCTCGTCCACAAGGGTCGTTTTCCCATGGTCGACGTGCGCAATGATGGCGATATTGCGAAGTTTCATATTAGGTATCTCTGGGGCTGGGCGCAAAACTGTGGGCGCCTTGTTTGTTTGGCGCGCTCATACCGTGTTTTTTGCGTTTGCGAAAGAAAAAAAGGCAAAAGCCCCGGCTGCGGCCCTTTCCGGGGACCTCTGCCGCCGGTACGCATTTCGCGGAGGCAGGGCCGGAAAGCCGACCCTGCCTCCAAGTCTTAGGCGCTACGCACCGGATCGAGCGTGATCTTATAGAGCTCGTTATCGTCGCGGTCCATGAGCCGAACCGTCAGCTGCTCGCTCTGCCCGTCGATGTCGACAAGGCCGAAGAACTGCAGGCCCATCGAGGGCGGTAGGTTCTGCCCCTGCTCGGCAGTCGGCCCCTTCACGAACTTGAGTTCCGGTCCGAAGGTCATGTCGAGATCATTGGGCCCGAACGTGCCGGCGTGGAGCGGACCGGAGACGAACTCCCAGAACGGTTCGAAATCTTGGAATTGAGCCTTGTCAGGATTGTAGTAGTGGGCTGCCGTATAATGAACGTCGGCGGTCAACCATACGGTGTTCGTGATGCCAGCGGTCTTGATGTAGCGCAGAAGGTCGGCAATCTCGAGCTCGCGCCCCTTTGCGGAACCATGGTCGCCCTGCGCGATCGCTTCTGCCCCCTTTCGGTTTTTGGAGTCGTCCCAGACGATGACTCCGATCGGCATATCGCAGGCGATCACCTTCCAGGTCGCCTTCGAGGCGGCGAGCTCGCGCTTCAGCCAGTTGACCTGCTCGATGCCCATGATCCGTGCCTCGGGCGAAAGCTCCGTTTCCATGCTGTCGTGATTGGGACCACGGTAGGAGCGCAGGTCGATGAAGAAGACGTCGACGAGCGGGCCATAGGCGATCTTGCGATAGACGCGGCCCGGCTCGGCAGGCGTGTAGCGGATCGGCGCCATCTCGTGGAAAGCGCGCGCCGCACGGGCCGTAAGGAGGGCGACGGACTTTTCCGTATAACGATCGTCGCTCGTCAGGTCCTTCGACGCAGACCAGTTGTTGACGACCTCGTGGTCGTCCCACTGGAAGAAGGTCGGACAAACGGCATTGAAGTCGCGGACATGACTGTCCAGCATGTTGTACTTCCACTGCCCGCGATACTCGGCAAGCGTCTCGGCCACCTTACGCTTCTCGTCGATCAGCACCGCGTTCTTCCACACACTGCCATCCGAAAGCGTGACCTCGTCCTTCATCGCGCCGTCCGCATAGATCGTGTCACCGGAATGAATGAAGAAGTCCGGCTGATGCTTGGCCATCGTCGAATAGGTCTTCATGCCGGTTTCGTCGATGCCCCAGCCCTGCCCGGCGGTGTCGCCGGACCAAGCGAAACGTACCGAGCGTTTCGAGGCCGGCGCCGTGCGGAAGCGACCCGTAACCGGCTCGGAAAGCGTATTGATGGACGAGAGGTCGGCTGCGACAAAACGGTAGAAGATGTCCTGATCGGACGGCAGTTCCGTCAACAGGCGCTTTACGGCGAAATCGCTTTCCGGCAGCGCATCAAGCGGTGCCAGCTTGACAGCGTTGGAGAAGCTCTCGTTCGTCGCGTACTCCATGAATATCCGCGAGGGGCGATCAACCCGGCCCCAGATCATACCCGAAGAGACGTCGACGTCGCCCGACTGGACACCGTGGGTGAAGAGCGGCCGTTCCGCGGCACGGGCATAAAACGGCAGTGGCAGGCCCGACACGGCGACGGCGCCGGTCGCACCTGCGGACAGAAGAAACGAACGGCGCGACAGCGCCCTCGGTGACTGCGTCATGAAACCTCTCCTCGTTTTGGCCGGCGGGCGACCATCGCCCGCCGGCGGAAACAATCAGAGCTTCATGTCAGTCACTTGATCCGGAGATGAAACTTACGTCACCGTTCTGTGACACTCCCCCGACGATCTAGGCATCGCTGCCGTGGATCTCCTCCATCATCGCCAGCCCCTTCTTGCGCAGCATTGCCTCCGGGTCCGGCAATTTGCCTCGGAAAGCCCGATAGGCGTCCTCCGGGTCGATCGAACCGCCGACGGAATAGATGTTATCCTTCAATTTTTTGGCCATCGTCGCGTCAAAGGCATCGCCAGCTTCCTCGAAAGCCGCGAACGCATCCGCATCGAGGACTTCCGACCACATGTATGAATAATATCCTGCCGAATAGCCGCCGGCGAAGATGTGCTGGAAATGCGGCGTGGCGTGCCGCATCACGATCGAACGCGGCATGCCGATCTCCTTTAAGACCTCCTCCTGTACGGCCATAGGATCATCGGCTGAGGTCCGGGTGTGAAACGCCATGTCGACCAGGGCAGACGATGTGAACTCCACGGTGTTGAAGCCCGCGTTGAAGGTGCGGGCTGCCAGGACCTTGTCGAGGAGTGTCTTCGGCATTGGTTGGCCGGTCTCGTAATGGACCGCATAACGCGTCAGGATTTCCGGCACCGTCAGCCAATGTTCGTAAAGTTGCGAGGGCAATTCAACGAAGTCCCGGGAAACGCCGGTGCCAGCGACCGAGGGATAGGTGACATTCGAAAGCATCCCGTGCAGTGCGTGGCCGAATTCGTGAAACAACGTGCGCGCGTCGTCGAGCGAAAGCAGCGCCGGCTTACCCTCCGCGGGCTTCGCGAAGTTGCACACATTGTAGATGATAGGCATTTCGCCGGTCGTGCCGTCTTTCAGCGTCAGCCTGTGCTGCGAGCGGAAAGCACTCATCCACGCGCCCGACCGCTTGGAGGAACGGGCGAAATAGTCGCCGAGGAAGAGCGCGACCAGCGTCCCGCTCCGGTCGCGGATCTCGAAGACGCGGACGTCCGGGTGGTAGGCAGGAATTCCCTTCTTTTCGACTGCGATGATGCCGAAGAGCCGGCCGGCTACATCGAAGCAAGCATCGATGATCTTCTCGAGCTGGAGATATGGTTTCAGCTCGGCTTCCGAGAAATCGAACTTCTGCGCTCTGATCTTTTCGGCGTAATGGCGCCAATCCCACGGCATGACCTCATGGTTACGGCCTTCGGCGGCAATTAGCCGAGCGATGTCCGCCTCCTCTTCTGCCGCGCGCCGGACGGCCTTTTCCCAGACGGTCATCAGAAGATGATTCACGGCACTCGCCGTCTTCGCCATCGTATTGTCCAGCTTGAACTCCGCGAAGTTGGCATAACCGAGCAGGCCGGCCAGCTCCTGCCGAAGCGAGAGCGTCTCGCTCACGATGCCACGGTTGTCGGTTTCACCCTTGTTCATGCCACGAGCGGTCCAGGCCCTGAAGGCCTGCTCGCGCAGGTCCCGCCTTTCGGAGAAAGTTAGGAACGGCTCGATGATCGAGCGTGAGAGCGTAACAGCATATTTGCCCTCGGCGCCGCGTTCACGCGCGGCTGCGGCCATCGCGTCCTTGAGGAAATCCGGCAGCCCAGAAAGCTCCGCATCGGAGGACAAGATCAACGACCAGTTCTTCTCGTCAGCGAGCACGTTCTGGCCGAACCTTGCGCCCAGACCCGCCAGTCGTTCGTTGATCTCGGCGAGACGCTGCTGCTGCGGTTCGGCGAGCAAGGCACCGGATTTCACAAAACCTTTCCAATGACGCTCGAGGACACGCATCTCCTCGACTGAGAGGTCGAGTTCCTCACGCTGCTGCCAAAGCGAGTCAATTCGTGCAAAAAGCGCCGCGTTCATTCCGATCTTCGAATAGTGGCGCGACAGCTTCGGCGCGATTTGCCGCTCCAGCGCCTGAATCGTCTCATTGGTGTGGGCGCCGGCACGGTTCCAGAACAGCGCCGAAATTCGCGACAGGCTTTCACCGGCGATCTCCAGTGCCGTGACGGTGTTTACAAAGGTCGGTGGCTCCGGATTGCCTGCGATCGCCTCGATTTCTGCGTCGTGCTCCAAGAACGCCGCCTCGAAGGCCGGCGCGAAATCGTTGTCGGACACCGCGTCGAACCGGGGCAATCCCTGGAAACCATTCCATTCGGTGAGTGCGGTATTGAGCGAAGAAGCTGGAGCCATCTCGTATTCCCTTCATCTGGTCGCGGCCGACCGCTGCGTTGCACATTTCCTACCGATATGGGGCGGCGAACGCTGCCTTGGCAAGGACCGGCAAGGCAAAACCGGAACGGTCTACGGTTCTTCAAAGCCACGGCACGAATCCGACCCTGGGTCGCCGATAGGCCTCTCGTCAAATTTGGACGGGTGACCTATGGTCCGCCCACCTGCACCGCACGAATTCTTCGCGGCGCGCCTGCCAGGCGGACTTGAACATCAGACATTGCAGCCTTCGTGTTGGCCCGCACCGTCGGCGCCCTCTACGCCCAGTCGACGATGCTGCCCTTCATCCTGATCAAGAGCGTCGGTCTGAACCCGGCCGAATTCGGAGTTGGAATGCTGATGCAGACCGGCTCTTCCTTTTTCGGATCTGTCGCACTGCGGATTCTCTCGCCTTGTCTTGGCGAGCGACGAGCGCTTTTGACCGGCCTGACGCTTGCCGGAACCGGAGGTGCTTGCATTGCCGTTTCGGTGGCAATTGTCGAACCGACGTTCCTTTCCATCATGATGCCGGTCGCGATTTGCGGCTTCGGGATGGCATCCGTCATCCCCTACATCACCACGGCGGGTCTGCAGCCGCATCCGGCGATTGCCGGCTCTGCCGCGGCCCTGATCGGTTTCGTACAGATGGGATCCGGCTTTCTCGGCGGCGCTGATCGGCGATCTGCTGCGCGCATTCGGCATCGTCATTCCGGCGATGGAGCTCATCGCCATCCTCGCCTACGTAGCTTTCGCCAAGCCAACCGGCGAATGACATAAGAAAGCCTGCCGCGCGCGCGGCAGGCTCCTCACAAATCGTGACTGATCAATTGCCGAGGTTGCGCTTTGCGAGTGTGCGCAGACGCAAGGCATTGAGCTTGATGAAGCCGGCAGCGTCCTTCTGGTCGTAGGCGCCCTGGTCGTCCTCGAAGGTGACGAGCTTGTCGGAATAGAGCGACTTTTCGCTCTCGCGCCCGATCACCATGACATTGCCCTTGTAGAGCTTCAGGGTCACCTCGCCCTCGACATCCTTCTGGCTGAGGTCGATGGCCGCCTGCAGCATCTGGCGTTCCGGCGAGAACCAGAAGCCGTAATAGATGAGCTCGGCGTAGCGGGGCATGAGCTCGTCCTTGAGATGAGCAGCACCGCGGTCGAGGGTGATGGACTCGATCGCGCGATGAGCTGCCAGCAGGATCGTGCCGCCGGGCGTTTCGTAGACACCGCGGCTCTTCATGCCGACGAAGCGGTTTTCGACGAGGTCGATGCGGCCGATGCCGTTGTCGCGGCCGTAATCGTTGAGCTTCGCGAGGATCGTCGCCGGGCTCATGCGCACGCCGTTGATCGAGACCGCATCCCCTTTCTCAAAGCCGATCTTGATGATCGTCGGCTTGTCCGGGGCGGCCTCCGGCGAAATGGTGCGCATGTGGACATATTCGGGCGCCTCGACCGCCGGGTCTTCCAGCACCTTGCCCTCGGAGGAGGAGTGCAGAAGGTTTGCGTCGACGGAGAAGGGCGCCTCGCCCTTCTTGTCCTTGGCAACCGGGATCTGGTGCTGCTCGGCGAATTCGAGCAGGTCGGTGCGCGACTTGAAGGCCCAGTCGCGCCACGGCGCGATGATCTTGATGTCGGGGTTGAGCGCGTAGGCCGACAGCTCGAAGCGGACCTGGTCGTTGCCCTTGCCGGTGGCGCCATGAGCGATCGCGTCGGCGCCGGTCTGGCGGGCGATGTCGACGAGGTGCTTGGAGATCAGCGGCCGGGCGATCGAGGTGCCGAGCAGGTAGACGCCTTCATAGACCGCATTGGCGCGGAACATGGGGAAGACGAAGTCGCGGACAAATTCTTCGCGCACGTCCTCGATGAAGATCTCCTTGATGCCGAGCATCTCGGCCTTCTTGCGTGCGGGCTCGAGTTCCTCACCCTGACCGAGGTCGGCCGTGAAGGTAACGACCTCGGCGCCGAGCTCGGTCTGCAGCCATTTCAGGATGATGGAAGTATCGAGACCGCCGGAATAGGCGAGGACGACCTTCTTGACGTCTTTTGGGAGTGCCATGTTGAGTTCCACTTGTATCGGGTAGCGGTGAGCGGAGTGCGCGTTTGGCGGCACTTTTAGCGAGATTATCGCCGGGTGCAAGGGGAAGCGTGCCGAGGTGAACTGCCGGCGTCAGACCGAATACGCGGCAAATTGCAGATTTGACCTTCCAGCCGCCATGGGCCATATCACCTCTTCACCCGATGAGCTGAGGAGAATTGCATGACAAGACTTCACCCGGCATTCAAAAAGGGGAATCTCGCTGTGATCACCGGCGGGGCATCCGGCATCGGCCTGGCCGCTGCGAAGCACTTCGCGCGCCTCGGCATGTGCGTCGTGATCGCCGATCTGGTCGGCGAGCGGCTGGCGGAAGCCGAGGCCGCAGTCGCCTCGCTCTCGCCGAGCGGTGCGACCGACGTGGTTGCGATTCCGACGGACGTGTCGAAGCGGGAGGAGCTAGAGGCGCTGGAGCGTACCGTGGTTCAGCGTTTCGGCCGCGTCCACGTGCTGATGAACAATGCCGGCATACAGCCAGGCAGCGCCATCTTCGGGCCGCAGGCCAACTGGGAGAATGTACTTGCCGTCAACCTGATGGGTGTTGTCAACGGCAGCCGCACCTTCGGCCCCGGCATGATTTCCCACGGAGAACCGGCGCTTGTCATCAACACCGGCTCGAAGCAGGGCATCACCACGCCGCCGGGCGATCCCGCCTACAACGTCTCCAAGGCCGGCGTAAAGGTGTTCACCGAGGCATTGCAGCACGAGTTGCGAAACACGCCGGACTGCCGGGTCTCGGCCCATCTGCTGATTCCCGGCTTCGTCTTCACTGCGCTGACGGCACAGGGACGAACCGAAAAGCCGGCCGGCGCCTGGACGCCGGAACAGACGGTGGACTTCATGATGGAACGTCTTTCGGACGGAGACTTCTACATTCTATGCCCGGACAATGAAGTTGATCGCCGCACCGATGAAATACGCATGCTCTGGGCGACCGGAGACATCGTGGAGAACCGCCCGCCGCTCTCCCGCTGGCATGCGGACTACGCCGACAGTTTCAAGGCCCATCTCGTCGAGAAGCAAAGCTGATTGGCAAGCCGCAAGGAGCCCGATATGGATGACGCCTGTGCGTCGCCCGTTCCGGGCTTCTTTCGTTGCGGACATTTCCCATGGATTTCATTCCCAGCTTGCCCACCATTCTTGCCTTTAGCCTCGCGATATTCCTGCTCGCCATTACCCCCGGACCCGACATGACGCTCTGGATCAGCCGCTCGCTGCGCGACGGTCGCGCAACCGGGTTGATGACGCTTGCCGGCACGAGCTTCGGTATCTCTATCCACACCATGCTGGTCGCCTTCGGCATTTCGGCCTTGATTGTCGCCTCGCCCACCGCCTTCACCCTGCTCAAGACGGGCGGCGCGGCCTATCTTCTCTGGCTGGCGATCCAGGCCGTTCGCCACGGCTCCAATTTCGTCGTACGGGCCGATGGCGAGCGGCAGGTTTCGCCCACGAAGGCCTTCCTCAACGGCCTCTGGGTCAACCTCTTGAACCCCAAGGTCATTATCTTCTTCATGACCTTCCTGCCGCAATTCGTCAGCGCCAGCGACCCGAACGTGACCGGCAAGCTGCTCTTCCTCGGCATCTGGTCGATCATTCTCTCCCTTCCGATCGGTCTTGCCATCATATTCATGGCTGACGTTCTGTCGTCCTGGCTGCAGACGAACCGCAGGATCCTGCGCGCCATCGACTACACCTTCGCCGGCGTCTTCTCGATCTTCGCCATCAAGATCCTGTTCACGCAGGCCCGCTGATCAACAGGCTCGAATAGAAAAAGGCGCCAAGCCCCCGCGGGGATGGCGCCTTTTTCATGCCTCGTCACGACCGGCTCAGCCGATCAGCCGATCAACAGTTCGTCGTCATCCAGCGTCTGGCCGCGAATGCGGCGGAACATGTCGATCAGATCCTCGACCTGCAGGTCCTTTCGATTGTCGCCGGCCACGTCGAGGACGATCTCGCCGGCATGCAACATGATCGTGCGGGTACCGAAATCGAGTGCCTGACGCATCGAATGGGTCACCATCAGGGTCGTCAGCTTGCGTTCCGAAACGATCGACTGGGTGAGGTTCATGATGAACTCCGCCATGCCCGGATCGAGCGCGGCCGTATGCTCGTCGAGCAGCAGCACCTCGGATCCGGCGAGCGTCGCCATGACCAGCGATACGGCCTGACGCTGGCCGCCGGACAAGAGGTCCATGCGGTCCGCCATACGGTTTTCCAGGCCGAGATTGAGAGAGGCGATGCGGTCGCGGAATTCGCCGCGGCGTGAGCCGCCGAGTGCAGACACGAGCCCGCGCCGCTTGCCGCGCATCGAGGCGAGCGCGAGGTTCTCCTCAATGCTCAGTGCGCCGCAACTGCCGGCAAGCGGATCCTGGAAGACGCGCGCGACAAGGCCGGCGCGCGTCGCCGTTGTCTTGCGCGACACATCGGTCTTACCGATGGTCACGCGGCCGGACGTCGGCAGAACGTCGCCGGCGAGTACGCCGAGCAGGGTCGACTTCCCGGCGCCGTTGGAGCCGATGACGGTGACGAAGGAGCCGGTCTCGATGGTGAGATTGACGTCCTTCAGCGCCTGCTTCTGCAGCGGCGTGCCGCGACCGAACACGACTTCGATGTTTTCGAGTGCGATCATGCCGATGCTCCTCCACGGCGCAGTCTCGGAAGGACGAGCGCGACAGCAACGAGAACGGCGGTGACGAAATTCAGGTCAGAGGCCTTCAGGCCGAGCACGTCACTCGACAGCGCGAGCTGGATCGCCAGGCGGTAGGCGATCGAGCCGAAGACGCAGCCGATGAGCGCGATCAGCAGGCCGCGCTTGCCAAACAGCGTTTCGCCGATGATGACGGCGGCCAGCCCCACGACGATCGTACCGACGCCCGAGGTGACGTCGGCAAAGCCGTTGGTCTGGGCGAACAGGGCGCCGCCCAGTGCCACCAGCGCATTGGAAAGGGCGATGCCGAGATAGATCTGGTTGTCGGTCTGTACCCCTTGCGCCCGCGCCATGCGCGCATTGGCTCCGGTCGCCCGCATTGCGAGCCCCGCATCGCTTTCGAGGTAGCGCCAAACGAGGAAGACAACGGCGACCACCAGCAGGAAGACGAAGAGCGGGCGCACCAGATATTCGGGAATACCCTGGCCATAGAACGGCGTCAGCATCGTATCCTGGTTGAGCAGCGCAACATTCGGCTTGCCCATCACGCGCAGGTTCACCGAGAACAGCGCGATCATCGTCAGGATCGAGGCCAGCAGATTGAGGATCTTGAACCGGACATTGAGAACGGAGGTCACGAGGCCGGCAGCGGATCCGGCAATCATAGCAATGGCTGTTGCAGCCCAGGCATTGAGCCCCGCGATGATGAGAACGGCTGCGACAGCGGCGCCGAGCGGGAAGGAACCGTCGACGGTCAGGTCGGGGAAGTCGAGGACGCGGAAGGCAAGATAGACGCCGATCGCCACGAAGGCGAAGACCAGACCCAGCTCGACGGCACCCCAGAAGGCGATTTGGCTCACGGTGGATAAGTCCTTGAAGGCCACGCACAGCCGGTTGCCACGGCCCTGTGCGCAGGCAGTTGGCGGGGCCGCGCGAACACGGCCCCGGTTGTCGAAGATTACTCGATCGTCTTGGTGGCGCGGCTGGTGATGCTTTCCGGGAAAGTCACACCCATCTTGGCCGCAGCCTTCTTGTTGATCACGAGGTCGGTGCCGGCTGCGACGCGGACAGGAATATCGCCCGGCTTTTCGCCCTTGAGGACACGGGCGACGATCGCGCCGGTCTGCTTGCCGACGTCGAAATAGTTGAAGCCGATCGCTGCTAGCGCACCGCGATTCACCGAGTCGGTATCGCCGGCAAAGAGCGGGATCTTTGCTTCCTCGGCGACGCCGACGGCTGCCTCGAATGCCGAGACGATCGTGTTGTCTGTCGGCACGTAGATCACGTCTGCGCGGCCGACCAGCGCGCGGGTGGCGCCCTGCACTTCAGCCGACTTGGTGGCGACGGATTCGACGACGGTCAGCCCTGCCTTCTCGGCTTCTGCCTTCAAGGCAGCAAGCGTCGAGACAGAGTTGGCTTCGGCGGTGTTGTAGATGAAGCCGATCGACTTGGCGTTCGGAGTGATCTCCTTGATCAGCGCGATATGGTCGGCCACCGGCGACATGTCGGAAAGGCCCGTGACATTGCCGCCCGGCTTTTCCATGTCCTTGATCAATTCGGCGCCGAGCGGGTCGGACACGGCAGTGAACACCACGGGAATGTCGCGGGTCGCGGAAACGACGGCCTGGGCGGATGGGGTCGAGATCGGAACGATGACGGTCGGGGCATCGCCGACGAACTGGCGAGCGATCTGCGCGGCCGTGCCCGGATTGCCCTGGGCCGACTCGTAGACGAACTTCAGGTTCTCGCCTTCTTTATAGCCGGCTTCCGCCAGGGCTGCCTTGACACCGTCACGCGCGGCGTCGAGCGCCGGGTGTTCGACGATGGCGGTGACGGCGACCGTAACCTCTTCGGCCTTGGCCGGCAAGATCAGGGCGGTGGCAGCGAAAAGGGCAAGTAGGGTGGCGCGCATGAATTCCTCCGTTAACTGAGATTACACTGATGGTCTTAGGTAACGTTACGCCGGAAATCAATTCATGACCCGATACAGTGCCGATGAATTCTAGTGAAACGTCTTCGCCAGCCAAAAAAGACTCAGTCGTCTTCGCCGTGACCGACGATCATCATCGCCTCGAAGGCCAGGCGATCGGTCTTGCGCATGCGCTCCGATTCCGATTTCAGCTGGCCGCAGGCAGCGAGGATGTCCCGACCACGCGGGGTGCGGATCGGCGAAGCATAGCCGGCCTGGTTGATGAAATCGGCGAATCTCTCGATCTGCGCCCAGTCCGAGCACTGGTAGTTGGTGCCCGGCCAGGGGTTGAACGGAATGAGATTGATCTTGGCCGGCACGCCCTTCAGCAACTGGATGAGGCCCTTGGCGTCCTCCAGGCTGTCGTTGACGTCTTTCAGCATCACATATTCGAAGGTGATGCGGCGTGCATTCGAAAGCCCCGGATAGGCCCGGCAGGCCTCGATCAGTTCCTTCAGCGGATATTTCTTGTTGATCGGCACGAGCATGTCACGCAACTCGTCGCGCACCGCATGCAGCGAGATCGCCAGCATGCAGCCGATCTCCTCGCCGGTGCGGTAGATCTCGGGAACCACGCCCGAGGTCGACAGCGTCACGCGTCGCTTGGAAAGCGAAAGGCCATCGCCGTCGGTTGCGATCAGCAGCGCCTTCTTTACTTCCTCGAAATTGTAGAGAGGTTCGCCCATGCCCATCATCACGATATTGGTGATCCTGCGGTCGCTGGAGGGAACCATGGCGCCTTGCGGCACGTCGCGATCCGGGAAATCGCCAAGCCGGTCACGGGCGAGCAGCAATTGCGAGAGGATTTCCTCGGCCGTCAGGTTGCGCACCAGGCGCTGGGTGCCGGTGTGGCAGAAGGAGCAGGTCAGCGTGCAGCCGACCTGGCTCGATATGCAGAGCGTCCCGCGACCTTCTTCGGGAATATAAACGGTTTCCACCTCGACCGGGCGGCCGGCGCCGCGCGGCGGATAGCGCAGCAGCCATTTGCGGGTGCCGTCGTTCGACACCTGCTCTTCCACGATCTCCGGCCGGGCGATGGTGAAATTGGCCTTCAGCATTTCGCGCATGTCCTTGGCGACGTTGCTCATGGCGTCGAAATCAGAGATCCCGCGGACATAGATCCAGTTCCAGATCTGCGCGACACGCATCTTGATCTGCTTCTCGGGGACACCCTTGTCGCGCAGCGCCGCAGCAAGCTGCTCCCGGTCGAGGCCGATCAGCGACGGCTTGCCGGAGACAGTGTCCTGCAGCGGCGCGAGCGCCATCTTGGGTTTGCCTGAAATCACAGCGTCAAGAGAAGCCATACCGTTTCACCTCACGCACCACGCCTCACCCGCGATCTTGTCGTTACGGGCGTGCCGGTCGTTAGTTCCTGTAGAGTTCCACCGGAGGAATTGGATTTTATCCGGACCATATAGGTTTTCCGGCGGCCCTTTACCACCAAACGGGGACGGCGTCATCCGGAATGTGGACGCAGCGTCGACGGCAGCCAAAAACGCTAAGTGACGGGACGACGTAAGTCGCCCCGTCACGTGCGGACTGTTATGTGCGTGCCGCGCCGAGTTACTTGCAGGCCTCGATCTTGCTGAGCGCTGCGGAAATGCCGGAGAGCGAATAAGTGTAGGACGTCGGCGTGCCGCGGGCGGATGTCGCCTTCACGGTCATGGAGGAGCCGCCCTTCATCGCCGCGACCAGGGCAGGTTCCTCCGCGGCATTCTCGACCCAGGCCGCCTTGTCCTTCGTGAACATCACGAAGTTCTTGTTGTCGATGGTGACGTTCACCTTCGAGCCGTCCTTCAGCTTGTAGCCCATCATCGCCTGCGGCTCGTAGGAGATATTCTGGCCGGGACGCTGCGAGACAATGAAGAATATGTCGCCGTGATCGACGGCCGGAGGTTCTTTCGCCGTCGGAACCGAAAGCACATAGCATACCGTTCCGCCGTTCGACTTGTAGGAATACGCCCCCCATGCCTTGAATTGCTCGATGCGGGTCGGCGCCTGAGCAGCGGCTGTCCCGTAGCCTGCTAGCACGATTGCCAATGCGGTTGCGATACGTCTTACAAACATGTTGTCCTGCCGCTTACGTTTCCGTCCAAGACCCGACCGCGCGCCGAGCCATCATCTTAAAACCTGATTCAGTTTGACTTAATTTAGGTTACCAAACCGTCAACAAGGCATCCGATCTCGTCGCCGAAGGCAGCATTTCAGCCGATCAGACCGATTTTTGATCGCTAACGTCATCTGACGTTGCGCACCACCCCAGCAGCCTGATCAGAACAGAACAAATCCGGCGAGAGTTTGTCCTTTCCCGGCAGCGGCACGGTCGACATAGTGACATCGCTTCCGCACGGATTGTCGCTGCGTCCGTCACCGGGCGGCAACGCCGGGCTCGTAGGCGAGCGCACGATCCGCCGCCTCGTAGTGGTGCTCCCGGATATGGCTGTTGATCAACGCAAACGCTGTCGTCAAGACTGCGATATCATCGGTGAAGCCGACGAGCGCCAGCACGTCGGGCACCGTATCAAAAGGAAGCACGAAATAGCCGAGCGCCGCCAGCAGGATGCCGCGCACGCGCAACGGCGTCTGTCGATCGGTCGCACAGTAGTACGCGGCAACGACGTCGCGTCCGAAGGGCAGTTGGCGTATGGCCTTGCGCATTGTCGGCCAGAACCTCGCCCGAACAGTCTTCTCCTGTCGCTCCTGGGTCTCTTCATCCCCGGGCAGCAGAATCTCACCGAACTTGATCTCGTCCATGGTTCGTCCTCGCATTCCGTCACGATATGGGAAAACGGAAGCGGAATTCAATTGCCCTCGCCACAGCGGCTCATGACTTGCCGACGGCAATCCGCCAGCAAGAGACCAGCCATGCTCTCATTGCCCGGATCTCTACGACGGCGGAGACGCCGGCCTCCGGGTCGTCTACAGCATGCTCTTCGCCGACTGCGAGTCCCTGCTCGCAAAGCTTGCAGCCGGACGGGCCTCGTGAAGCGGGAACACCTCCTCGGTCAGGTAGGGTCCGCCTCCGACCGATTCTTTCGACGAGAGGAGAACAAAACGCGGAACGAGGAAGGGCCCGGTGTGGAAATCACCCCGACCGGAGAGATAGTGAACGACGTCGTCGACCCTTGAAGACTTGAGCCGTGCCAGCGTGACGTGCGGGCTGAACTTTCTGGGGTCTGGCGGCAAGCCGATACGCTGGCAGATGCGTTCGATTTCGGCCTGAAGCGCGTACATTTCCGGCGCCGGCGAAACGCCGGCCCAAACCGAATGCGGCTTCTTCGAGCCGAAGGAACCGATGCCGCTCAAACTGAGGAGAAATTCGGGGCGATCGATCCGGTCCAACCGGTCGACGATCTCGTCAGCCGTCCGCCCGTCGACGTCCCCGATGAAGCGCAAGGTGATGTGGTAGTTCTCCACGTCGATCCAGCGAGCTCCGGGAAGTCCGCCACGTAACAGGGAAAGACTGAGAGCCGCATTACGCGGAATTTCGAGGGCAGTGAATAATCTCGGCATAGCGAGCTCCCCGAATCTCTTGCAGATAACAATAGCGAATCACGCAATGTCGATCCGCGCAACCCCCTAATTTGTAGCGGAGGAGATGCGGTCGAGAAAGCGCTCCGCGGCCGGCAGCATCCGCTGGGCGATGACGGCAATCCCTTTCGCGTTGGGGTGCATTCCGTCCTCGATCTTCAGATCGGCCTCAGTCACCACGCCGTCGAGGATGAAGGGATAGAATTCCAGCCCGTATTTTTCGGCCAACCGTTTGTAGATCGGATTGAATCTGTGCTGATAATCCGTTCCCATGTTGGGCGGAGCCATCATGCCGATGAGAAGAACCTCGATGCCTCGTCCGCGCAGCCGTTTGATGATCTCCTCGAGATTCCTCTCGGTCTCCTCCGGCGCTATGCCGCGCAGGGCGTCGTTGGCACCAAGCTCGAGCATGACGCCGTCGGTCCCGTCGGGCACTGACCAATCCACGCGCGCCAGCCCCGCAGCGGACGTGTCACCGGACACGCCGGCGTTCGTAATGACGATCTGGCGGTTGACAGCAGCCAAGGCCTTTTCGAGCTGCGCGGGAAGTGCGTCTTCCGGAGGCAATTGATAGCCGGCCATGAGGCTGTCGCCAAGACCGACGATCTGAACCGGGCCGCCATCCTCCGCCTCGACCGGGCCGGGCATCAGCGTGACAACGAATGCCAGAGCGGCAAAAAGGGGGATCGCTGCTTTAAATCTCATATTGCCTTCCCTAAATTGACCAGAGCCCGCGGCAGAACGGCAGACCGGTCCTGCAGGTGATACTCAACATATAGGGCGAGCGCGCGTGGGAAAAACAATCATCGAAGTGAAGAAGGCTGACCTGACGCTCGGACGCGCGGCGGCGGCAGTCCACGTGCTGAAGGGAATCGACCTCACCATCGACCGCGGCGAGGCAGTTGGGATCGTCGGCCCATCAGGATCGGGAAAATCGACGCTTCTCATGGTGCTGGCCGGGCTCGAGCGGCTCGATCGGGGTGAAATCTTCATCAATGGTGCGGCGCTGCATGATTTGAACGAGGATGCGCTGGCGGATTTCCGCGGCCGCAACATAGGCATCGTCTTTCAGTCCTTTCACCTGATCGCCAACATGACCGCTCTCGAAAATGTCGCAGTGCCGCTCGAACTCGCGAACGTCAGCAATGCGTTTGAGATCGCCCGCCGCGAGCTTCAGGCGGTCGGTCTCGGCGAGCGGCTGAACCACTATCCGGGACAACTCTCGGGCGGAGAACAGCAGCGTGTCGCCATAGCGAGGGCGCTCGCACCTTCTCCAGCCTTATTGATCGCCGATGAACCGACGGGCAACCTCGATACGGAGACTGGCCGCCAGATCGCCGATCTTCTCTTCGCCCAACAGGCCGAGCGCACCATGACGTTGCTGCTGGTCACGCACGATCCACAGCTGGCCGCGCGTTGTTCACGGCAGGTCAAGGTGATGTCGGGTACGATCGTCGAGGACCGCCTGTACAGCGAACGACATGATGAGCGGCTGCCGGCATGAAAGCCTTTCTTCCGCGGCTTCGCGTGGCTTTCAGGATAGCGGTCCGCGAGTTGCGCGGCGGGTTGCGCGGCTTCTACATCTTTCTCGCCTGCATCGCGCTGGGCACGGGGGCGATTGCGGCCGTCAATTCGGTTTCCACGGCAATTACGGACGCCATCGCCTCGCAAGGCCAGGCCCTGCTTGCCGGCGATGTGCGCTTTGAACTGAACAACCGCGAAGCCACGCCTGAGGAGCGACGCTTTCTGGACGAATTCGGAACTCTTGCGGTGTCGACCGTCCTGCGCTCGATGGCCCGCCTGCCGGATGGCTCGGACCAGTCGCTGGTTGAAGTGAAGGCGGTAGATCAACGCTATCCGCTCTATGGTATCTTTGTCGCCGATCCGCCGCAGTCCCTTTCTGACGCGTTCGCAGAGAAAGGCGGCGCTTTCGGGGCGCTCGCCGCACCGCTCCTGCTGGAACGTCTCGGCCTTGCCGCCGGCGACGAGCTTCTCGTCGGAAAAGTCCGCTTCTACATCGCAGGCATAATCGCGAACGAGCCGGACGCCATTTCCGACGGAATGGGATTTGCTCCTCGTCTGCTGACGAGTCTCGACGGTCTCAGGGCCTCCGGCCTCGTCGAGACGGGCAGTCTGGTCGAACATGCCTACAAGGTCCGGCTCCGCGATCCGCAGCTCTCTCCCGCCGATTTGCGCGAAAAGGCCCAGACGACACTGCCGAATGCCGGATGGTCCATCCGCACCAGCGATCGCGCAGCGCCGGCGTTGAGCGAGAATATCGCACGCTTTTCGCAGTTCCTCACGCTCGTCGGCCTGACGGCCCTGATCGTCGGAGGCGTCGGCGTTGCCAATGCCGTTCGCGCATTCCTCGACAGCAAGCGCGTGGTGATCGCCACCCTGAAGTGTCTCGGGGCCCCCGCGACTGTGGTCGTGTTGGTGTATTTCATCCAGATCGCCATCATCGCGACCCTCGGCATCGTCGGCGGGATCGTCATCGGGATCGTGGCGCCGATCGTCGCAGCACAGTATCTCGCGCAGATGCTGCCGATCCCCCTCGTGCCGGCGCTCTACCCGGGTGCGCTGGCGCTTGCGTCGCTGTTCGGCATGCTTGTCACGCTCGCCTTTTCGGTCCTGCCTCTGGGGCACGTCCGCGAGATACCGGCAACCGCTCTCTTTCGGGAGCAGGGCCTGGAGGCCGGCGGCTGGCCCTCGCGCGCCTACATTCTTGCAGCCGCGTTCCTGTTTGTCGCGCTCGCAGCGTTGGCGATCGGTGTCTCGGACGATCGCTGGATCGCAACCCTCTTTCTGGTTTCGATGGCCGTCGGCTTCATCGTCCTGCGTTTCGTCGCAGTCCTGATCGCACTGGCGGCGCGACGCGCCCCGCGCCCGTCGTCTGCAGCCCTGCGTCTGGCGATCGGAAATATCTATCGTCCGGGCGCGCTCACGCCTTCCGTGGTTCTTTCCCTCGGGCTCGGCCTCACGCTCCTTGTGGCGCTCGCACTCGTCGACGGCAACCTGCGCCGGGAACTGACCAGCAGTCTGCCAGAACGGGCGCCGAACTTCTTCTTCGTCGACATCCAGAAGACAGAGCTTGACGGCTTCCGTACTCTCCTCGCCAACGGATCACCGGCAGGCAAGATCGAAGAAGTACCGATGTTGCGTGGCCGCATTCTCGCCTTCAACGGTACCGACGTATCCAAGATGGAGGTACCGTCAGCCGGACGCTGGGTGCTTCGCGGCGATCGCGGCATCACTTATGCGGATACGTTACCCGCAAATGCAAAAGTCACCGCCGGCGAATGGTGGCCGGCGGACTACACCGGCGAGCCTCTGGTCTCGTTCTCCGCGGAGGAGGCGGCGCAGCTCGGGCTGAAGATCGGGGACACGGTGACGGTCAACGTCCTTGGACGAAGCATCACGGCCCGGATCGCCAATTTCCGCAAAGTCGACTGGGAATCGCTGTCGATCAACTTCGTGATGATCTTCTCCCCGAATACCTTTGCCGGCGCGCCACACACGTGGTTGGCGACGCTCACATTGCCGAACGCGACGAGCGCGGAGGAGGCCGCTGTCCTGAAAGCGGTAACCCGCGCATATCCGACCATCACAAGCGTCAGGGTCAAGGACGCACTCGACGTCGTGCAACGTCTGGTCGGGCAGTTGGCAACCGCGATCCGGGCGGCGGCGGGAATTGCGCTTGTCACCTCGGTCCTTGTTCTGTCGGGGGCGCTGGCCGCGGGCAACCGCGCGCGGACTCACGACGCCGTCATATTGAAAACCCTCGGTGCCACGCGCGGCCTGTTGATCCGCGCCTTTACCTACGAATACCTCCTACTCGGCGCCACCACGGCTGCTTTTGCGCTTGCAGGCGGCGGCGCGGCGGCCTGGTACGTCACCGCGCGAATCATGAATCTGACGTCTTCGTTCCTGCCCGCGGTGGCCCTGACGACGCTCGCGCTTTCGCTTCTGATTACGGTCGGTGTCGGGCTCGCGGGCACCTGGCGGATACTCGGACAGAAGGCGGCTCCCGTGCTGAGAGAGCTCTGAGACCTCCCTCGCCGCGTACCGGCGAATGATGCTCCCGGTTTTTTGAGGGCGCTTGCTCTTGTAGCAAACCCCGGAAAACCTCATATTGTCCACAGGCATGCTGAGCTTCGCAGCGGCGCCTCGGGATCATGACCCGACACCGTATCCATTCCGAAGCTTGAAAAGAGGAAACAATGGCTGAACTTCGTAACTACCAAAGCCGGGCGAGCGGCACCGCTCAATCGGCCACGATGATCGACGAAGGCCTTCGCGCTTATATGCTGAAGGTCTACAACCTGATGGCACTTGGTCTGGCGATCACGGGAGTTGCAGCATATCTGAGCTTCAATCTTGCCGTAGACAACGGTCAACTGACCGCTTTCGGTCAGGCGATCTATGTCAGCGGCCTGAAGTGGGTCGTCATCTTCGCGCCGGTTGCGCTTGTCTTCTTCATGAGCTTCCGCATCCACACGATGAGTGTTGCGGCTGCACAGCTTACCTTCTGGATCTACGCCGCCCTGATGGGGCTGTCGCTCTCCTCGATCTTCCTGATCTACACCGGGCAGAGCATCGTGCAGACCTTCTTCGTGACGGCAGCGTCCTTCGGCGCCCTCTCGCTCTACGGCTATACGACCAAGCGTGATCTCTCCGCTATGGGCTCGTTCCTGATCATGGGCCTGTTCGGCCTCATCATCGCGAGCCTCGTGAACCTGTTCCTGGCTTCGTCGGCGCTCGAGTTCGCGATCTCGATCATCGGCGTACTGATCTTCGCCGGACTCACGGCCTGGGACACCCAGCGGATAAAGGAATCCTATTACGAAGCCGACAGCAACGATACCGCCGGCCGCAAGGCGATCATGGGCGCGCTGCAGCTCTACCTCGACTTCATCAACCTGTTCCTGTTTCTGCTTCGCTTCCTCGGCAACCGCGAGTAACAGCGACATCAGCTGTAACGGACAAGAACCCGCTGGTTACGCCAGCGGGTTTTTCGTTGTCGAACGGGTCTTAAACGCTACCGTTTGTACGGACTGCAGTGCGGGCCTTATCGCCGCGGCGATGCCTTGGCTGAGCCAATACGAGGCGCCGGATCGACGAAGGCACCCGGCTCGTTGACCCGGGCTTCGAGTATCCGCTGCACGACTTCGGTCGCTCCGACGTGCCGGCCTTCCTTGTTGTAGAAGCTTCCCTTGACCTGAATTGTAGCGGCCAAGGCGGCTATGAAATCGTGAAGAAGCTGCTCGTCAACCGGCTCAGGATTGGTCCAGAACGCATCCAGACTTCCTTGATGTGTCAGTCCCGGGATGTCGTACACGGCACAGCCGAGGGCAATCGTCGGCTTCAACTTTCTGATGCTGTGAATACCAACCGTCGAATTGACTACGACGGTCCCAGACGCCTGCCGGAGGATCGCGTCGAGATTACCCTGTTCGATGAACATGACCCGTTCGGAGACACCGTATTTTTCAGCGGTCCGCGCGATCCTCTTGCCCCATCGCTCCAGTCCGTTGTCGAGCGGATGCTGTTTGAATACGAGGGAGTGACCGACGGCCGCATGTGCCGCGAACGACGCGATAACCTCGTCGAGCATCTCCTCCAGATGTCGATAGGGGGAGTTCGCGCGGATCTGATAGTCGCTCTGCAGCTGAAGGGCGACGATGAAGAAAGGCACATGACCGTTCTCGAAGAGCTCGGGCGGCGTCGTGCGAGGTCGATGTATCCACCGCACGAGCCAGGGCAGGTAATCGACCAGCGCCGAATAGTACTTGTCCGCCGCGTAGAGAGGAAAGAAGGCACGACCGAAAAACGCCGTGAGGTTATAGAGGACCTCGTTGAACGCCTCCTGCCCGAAGGTGTGCGGATAGCGGACATGAAGATCTGGCACATTGATCTTTTCCGCGATTGCTCTAACCGCGGCAGGATCATTGGGGAAATGGGAGAGATGGCCCATCCCGTCACGCTCGAGCGTGATCCAGTCGGGTCTTAGGTAACCAAATTCCACCGCATGACAGCGGACACCGAGCCTCGCCCCGACTTCACAAGCAATCTTGTGATAGGGCAACTGGTCCGCATAATAGAGAATATCGGTGATTTTTTCCCGCCGGATCAGCTCTTCGAGAAAGCCGGGCCAATGCTGCAACGAGCGGCGATAGTTGATCGCACCCCGCTTCAGCCAATAGACTTGGTCACCGAGCGAAAAGTTGACACGATGTGTCGGCACGCCCGCCTGCTCGAAGGCCTCGGCCAGCTCTCGCCAAAAAACTGAAGGGGGCCCCTGAAGGAATAAAACGACAGGCCCATTAACCGACCGCTGCATCAGACGGCAGGTCCGAGGCTGGAAATATGCGAGACCATTACATCTTATCCGCTAACACCGAGCTTTTGTCGCTCTCGTTAGGTGACTATAAGAGGCCGGTCAAGGACGAACAAGTTTGCAGGTCGGGATCATGCGCCGTTTGACACTCCTTATTTTGCAGGGGCCCGCCTCGCCGTTCCTCAAGGAAGTCGCGAGACAAGCGGAGAGCGCCGGCGCGAAAGTCTTCAAGATTAATTTCTGCCTGGGAGACGCCGTCTTCTGGTGGCCGCGAAACGCCGACTGGTTTACCAGCCAGAGCGAGGATTGGCCCGTTTTCCTTCGTAACTATCTTCGTCGTAACGGCATCACCGACATCTTGATGCTTGGAGACGGCCGCCCGAAACACGCCGCCGCAGTGGAGATCGCACGCGAGGCGGGTGTCAGGGCCCACATCCTGGAACACGGCTATCTTCGTCCTGACTGGCTCACCATCGAGCCGGAAGGCATGTCCGGACGCTCCTGGTTTCCGCGCGACGCCGCCACGCTGCGCGCACTCGCGGATGATGTTCCAGCCGTCGACATGCGGAGCCACTTCAGGAGCAGTTTTCTCACCTACGCGCTCTGTGATCTTGCCTACCACGTGCCCAATGTCCTCCTGGGCTGGCTCCTTCATCCCCATTACCGGACGCACGGCCCCGTTCAGCCGGCGGTGGAATACGCCGGCTGGATCAGAAAGGGACTGACCTCCCGCCGTCGGCGTACCCATGCACAGGAAGTGCAACGGATCTATCTGCCGAAGGAAACGTCGCCACCTCGGTACTTCCTGTTTCCGCTCCAACTGCCGGGGGACTACCAGATCCGCATCCATGCCCCGTTCGGCGACCATTTCGAGATCGTAGCCGCAACGATCGCGTCTTTCGCGCGTGAGGCGCCACTTGAAACAAGGCTGCTGTTCAAGATCCATCCGATCGATAACGGACTAAGCGGATGGGCCGGCGTCATCGCCAGAGAAGCCGGGCGTTATGGCGTCGAGAAACGCGTCGACCTCATTGATGGCGGTGACCTCGACAAGCTGATTTCCAGAGCAACCGGAATTGTGACGGTCAATTCGACCGTCGGCCTTTCGGCTGTTATGGCAGGCAAGCCGGTGATCACACTCGGTGCCGCGATCTACGACATAGCCGGTATCACGCATCAGGATAGCCTCGCGAGCTTCTGGAGGGCACCGCAAACGCCGCAACCGGGAATGCCTGAGGTACTTGCAAAAGCACTGGTCGCGACGACCCAGGTTCGCGGCGGCTTTCTTGGTGCGGAAGCAATCGCCATCGGAGCGCGCAACGTCGTGGAGCGCATCCTCGCCCCCTCCTCCGCACTTGAGCGGCCAGTTGCAGTCGTCAATGGCTACCGTTACCAGCCGGAGCTGGAACAGGCGCCGGTCACCGCAGCCTGATGCGCTTGCGCTCGAACCACCAGTAGACGAACGGACGTACAACCGAGCCGAAGCGGCCAAGGAGGAAGATGGTCGCGGTGAAATAGACGGTGCGCTCATTTCGGTCGAGCGCCCGGACAATTCTGGACGCTACGGCCTCGGCAGTCCAGGCACCGCCGGCTTTCATCATGGCCGCCGCCTGTGCCGGGCGAACCTGCAGTTCTGCGGCGAGCTGCGGCGTATCGGTGTCCGGGGGGAAACAAATCGAGACGTCGATCCCGTGAGCTGTCGCCTCCAGACGCAACGCCTCGACGAACGCCATGAGGGCGGACTTTGAAGCACAATAGGCGGCATAACCGAAGATGCCGATGAGCGCGGCACCGGAGGACACCACCAGTATCTTGCCCCGCCCTCGCGCCTTCATCCCGGCATAGACGGCCCGCACTGCATTCACCGCCCCAACCAGGTTCGTGTCGATTTGCCGACGAAAGTCCTGCGCCTCTTGCAGATGGAACTCTGCCGGCGCAACGACGCCCGCCGACGCCACCAAGATATCGCACGCACCGTGCATCGCCTCTGCCGCCGCGATCACACTCTCGAGCTGGATTTCGTCGGCAACGTCCGCCTGTCCGAGCTGAATGCGCCCCTGAGAACAACCGGTTTCGCCACACAGACGATCGCGGGCACCGGTCAGCCGACCGGGATCTCGCCCGATAAGGGTCACGGCAGCGCCCTGCTGCAAATAGCAGCGCGCGACAGCGAGCCCTATCCCGCTCGATCCGCCTGTGACGATGACATGAACCATCGGCTCTTCGATCCCTCAAAGGCCAACCACACATACGGCGCCGCCGCGTGCTGGTGCCTCAGCTCTTGCCGAGCCTCGCCATCAACTGGCCGACATCCACGGACGCGAGCCCGAAGTTCTGCTGCTTCAGCTTTTCGAGAATTGTCGCCGTGAGATCGACCGCACGGCAGATCTGTTCTTCGGTATGCGCACTTGTGATGAAGAAGCGCAGCCGAGCCAGCCCTTCAGGAACCGCCGGGTGAATGATCGGCAGAACATTCACACCTGCTTGATACAACTCGTTCGACAATTGCACGGCACGAAGCGAGTCGGCCACCAGAACCGGCACGACGGAGTAGCCCTGACTCAGCCCCGTATCGAGTCCGCGCTGCCGGGCCAATTCGAGGAACAGCTGGCTGTTTCGCCGAAGGTCCTGTGTTCGCTGCGGTTCAGCCCTCAGCACTCCGAGGCTGGCGATGGCCGCACCTGCGAGAACCGGTGCCAGACCGACGCTATAGACGAAGCCGCCAGCTTGGGCCTTCAGGAGGGTAACCAGGGCCTCGCTTCCCGCGATATAGCCGCCGCAGCTGCATGTAGTCTTCGAAAGCGTTCCCATCCAGATGTCGACAGAGGTCGGATCAACGCCGTAATGCTCAAAAACGCCCCGACCGTTGTCCCCGAGCACGCCGAGCGAATGCGCTTCGTCGAGCATCAGCCAGAAGCCGTATTGCTCCTTGAGACGGAGAAGCCCGGGAAGGTCCGCGATGTCACCGTCCATCGAGTAGACGCCTTCGGCGATCACCAGTATCCGCTCATACTGGTCGGCGAGAGACTTGAGTACGCGCTCCAGATCGGCAACATCATTGTGTTTGAAGAAGCGACGAGTAGCCCCCGAGAGTTTGACACCGGCCAACCCGCTATTGTGCATGAACTCGTCGTGGATCACCAGATCGCGCGGGCCCATGAGGCAGCTGATAGCCGCCACGTTGGTGAGGTAGCCACTGACGAAGCAAATCGCGGCCTCCGAACCGTAGTTCTCGGCAATGGCCGATTCCAGCTCGTGGTGGATCGTGCGCTCTCCGGCCACAAGCCGGCTCGCAGATGCCGAGATGCCGAACTGCCGGATAGAACGTTCGCCCGCACCGAGCACATCCGGATGCCGGTTCAAACCGAGGTAATCGTAAGAGGCAAAATTGTCGAGGGTGCGTCCGTCGATGGTTGCAGTTGCCCCGCTTGCGCCCTCGTGAGCCCGATAGAACGGGTTCTCCATCCCAAGATACTCGCTGGCACGCTGCTGCATGACCACCTGCTTGTACTCGGGCAGATCGCCAAATCCCGGCTGCTTACGACGAGGCAGCGAATTGAGGGCTTGTTCCGTTCGAAAAACTCGCCCCTGATCCACGTTTTTCTGCAGGCCCTTCATCCTATTCAGGATATTCTGCCGCTTGCTTTCGTCCATAAGTCCATAACTCCAGGCACCCGACCGCTGGTCGGCTCGTCGCTACTCCGCTCCGGCGTGCCGACGGCTCAAGTCGTCGACAATGCGTGTTTCCGCCGAGACGTCCGCATCAGTCTCTTCCGTTCCGTTGCGGGCCTTCACTTTCTCGTAGAGACGACGCGTTATATCGCCCACCGTCGCGTTATCGGCGAGGCTGCTCAGCGGCATGTCGAAGCCCGTATTCTGTTCGAAGTTCAAGCCGAGTTCAACGGCCATCAGGCTGTCGAGCCCGATATCCTTGAGAACGCTTTCCTTGAGGATACTTTCGCGAGAAACCCTGAGAATCGTCGCGATCTCGGAGGCGAGAATGTCGAAGAGGACATCCTGCGCCTCGGCCGGCGATTTGCCTTCGATCATCGCAACGAGGTCGATGTCACCGCCCTCAGTACCGCTGGCGTGATGAGCAGCCTTACGCATCACAACGTCGAAGAGAGCTTCATTCACCACCGCAAGATTGTGCGCGGCGGCCCAGTCGAACTCCGAGATCATGACGACAGCCGCATCGACCGTGTCAGGCGCACTCCCGATGTACTCCCCGACCGCGTTCAGGGCGTCGCGCGCATTGATCGCCGTCTTGCCGAGCCGTCGGTCCAGCCGCTGACCAACATCTGTATTGCGCGCCAGATAGCCGGCGTCCGCGATCGCCCCGAAACCGACGGCGAGAGCCGGTAGACCTTCGGCCCGGCGCGCCCGCGCAAGCCCCTCCAGGAAGCCGTTGGCGGCGACATAGTTTGCCTGGCCCGGGTTACCGACGAGGGTGGTGACCGACGAGAACAGGATGAAGTTGTCGAGCTCGTCCGACCGGGTCTCGGCATCAAGGATCGCGGCACCCTTGGCCTTGACGTCTATGACAGGACGGTTCCGCTCTTCGGTCAGATTGCCGATCAGAGCATCATCCAGGACCATCGCGGCATGAATCACCGTCTTCAGCGGGGCTGCCCGACGCAGATCGGCGAGCATTGCCCTTACGTCGCTCTCGCGCGTAACGTCGCAGGCAAAAAGCCTGACGTCGACGCCGTTCCGTGTCCATCGGGAAATGGACGCGGCGGTCGCCTCGTCGGCAATTCCTCGGCGGGAGCAGAGCGCGATCGTCCGTGCGCCCTTCTCCACCAGCCATTCCGCGGCAACGAGACCGAAGCCACCAATGCCGCCCACGACGAGGTGGGCACCGTGTGGGTCGACCTTCATCGTCCTAGGCGGCTTCGCGGCGACGTGGTCAATGCCGGCCTTCGGAGGAAGGACGACAATCTTGCCGATATGCCCGGCGTTCTGCATCAGACGGAACGCATCGCCGATCTCGTCATGATCGAAGGCGCGATACGGGAGCGGCGAGAAGACGCCCTCTTCGAAGAGCGCACCGATTTCCGCCAGCATACGACGCGACAGTTCCGGATGCAGGACCAGCAGCTGGTCGGCATCGATACCGAAATAGCTGACATTACGCCGGAAAGGACGAAGGCCGATCTTGCTGTCGGCATAATAGTCGCGCTTGCCGAGTTCCAGGAACCGCCCGAACGGCTTGACCAGCGACAGGCTCTTTTCCATCGCCTCGCCGAAGAGCGAGTTCAGGACGAGATCCACACCTTCTCCACCGGTCACGGTGAGGACGTCGCCAACAAAGCTGAGAGTGCGGGAATCGAAGACGTGATCGGCGCCGAGCATCTCGACGAACCGGCGCTTCTCCTCGGTTCCCGCGGTCGCGATGACCTTGAGACCGGCATGCTTGGCAACCTGCAGGGCTGCAAGGCCGACCCCGCCGGCGGCACCATGGATCAGGATCGTTTCACCCGGCCGCGCGCGGCCAAGCTCGACGATCGCGTAATATGCCGTGAGAAAGACCACGGGAATAGAGGCAGCAGCAACCGGATCGATACCGGCCGGCAGTCTTGCGACGCCGCTCCGCTTCACCACCACGTGCGTCGAGAACGCCGACGCAGCGATCGCCATCACCGGATCGCCGATCGTCAGATCGTCTATCGCGCTGCCGATTCCGACCACGCGGCCGGAGAACTCCATACCGATCGAAGCGCCGGCAAAACCGTCTTCCAGAGCCTCTTCCGGCAGCAGGCCCATCGCCCACATCACGTCACGGAAATTGAGCCCTGTCGCAGCGACCTCGACCAACACTTCGTCGGGGCCGATCTTCGGCAAGTCACAGCTTTCCCACCGTATGCTCGCCACCTGCGACGGCACTTGCTGGCGGATGACCGCCGCCGTGAAATCACTGGTAACGCCGAACGCGTGCGGCGCCGAACCCGGGACTGCACGGATCTCGGAGACTGTTCCGTCGGCTTCGATCCGCCATTCTCTGTTACGTCCCGTGCTCTCGGAGACCCGATGTGCCGCTTCGAGCAACACCTTCAGGTCATCGCTTTCGCCGGCGGCATCGACGCACTCCACGTCAAGGAAGTCGAATTCGTTGCGCAGAACGCGCAGGAACACCCACAGGCCGGAATTGACAGGATCAGCCGGCCGGCCGGCCGACGAGCCACAGGCTGGAGCGCCGCCCGGAGCGACGACAATCAGGCGAAGCTTCTGCGCCTGAGTGGCGGTGTTGCGATATTCGGCCTGCGCCAGCGCCAGTGCGCTCAGCACCAGAACTCGGCGCTGCAATTCACGGGAAGCGTCCTCGGCAGGCAAATGTCGGGGGCTGAGGAACACGATCTTTTCGCTGCTGCCACCATCGCGGGAGAACACGTCGAGGAAAGCCGCCTTGTCGACGGCAAGATCGCCGCTGGTGGCGAACGCCTGCGTGCGGGGAAAGCCTGCCGCCTTGGCGGTGTCCGCGAGCGTGCTGCTATCGGTGCCACCCCCACGAACCATGAGGACCGGACGGAAGGGTTCGACAACCGCCGAGGTTTCCACGACGGCTTCGGCGCTAGTCGCCTGGCTCGCACTCGCCTCGATCAGGATCGCGCTCCCGCCCGCCATGTCCCGCTGGCGAACATTGGCGTTCGTGTAGCCTCTCTGCTCGAGGAGCTCCGACCACTCAGGGGCGGACGGGAGAGAGCCAATGGGGAACTCTTCCGACCTGCTTCGCGAAAACCAGCCTTCGCTCAAGCCATGGACGAAATCCTTGAAGACGCCGGGTGCGCTGACGGCTGCCAGCAAGACGGCCGAGTGCGCAAGCCAGTCCGAGGGAAGCTTGGCGACATCATCCTCGATGAGCGCTCGCAGCCGATCGCTCGCGCTCACGA
The DNA here is from genome assembly GCF_048159625.1 of Ciceribacter azotifigens. Taxonomy (NCBI): domain Bacteria; kingdom Pseudomonadati; phylum Pseudomonadota; class Alphaproteobacteria; order Hyphomicrobiales; family Rhizobiaceae; genus Ciceribacter; species Ciceribacter azotifigens. The sequence continues at coordinate 185,813 of NZ_JBLQTA010000005.1, forward strand.
CAATATCAGCCGCAAGCTCTGTCTCGAGCCGGTCAAGCACCGTCACACGGGGATCGTTTTCGAAGGCCAGCTCAAGGCGGTGCCGCAGACCATTGTCCGGCTCGTAAATGGCGAGCGTGGCATTCTTCGCCTCGGCAATCTCCGCGAGCCTGCGCGTCAGGTGTGCCGACGTGCTTCCAAGCTCGAGAATGCGGGCAGTTCCGCTGCCATCTGCGAGCGCATGTCGCAGCGCCTCAACAAGCATAGCGGCGCGGTTTCGCGCCGCGACCGAATGGATCGTCAAGTGCTCCAGCGTCGCCTCGCTGATGAATCGGTCGGCCCTTCCGCCTTCCTCGCCGGGTGTCGCCGGCATCGCGCCAAGGCGCTCGAGGACTTCCCGATAGCAGTCGTTGATCAGTACCGCCTCGACTGCTCGTTCGGGCGCACTCGTATAGAGTTCTCCCAGGATCTCGCTGACCGGCGGCAAAGAGCATTCGCTGGCAAGCTCCCATCCGTCTTCCCGCTGCTCCGCAAAACCGGCGTCGGTCAAAAGATGGAGGCCATTGAACAGGAACGGACGAAGACGCGGATCTTCCGGTAGATCCGAGGCTGTAATGATCCGTTTCCCTTGTCCCACAATCGACAGAAGGTCATGCATCGCGCGGAAGACGGCCGCATTGAAGAGAAACGTTTCGTTGTCGAGCGCGCTTTCAGGGGCATCGTTGAACAGCGCCTTGCCGAACGTTGCCTCCGCCGGCGAAGCAACCATTCGTCGCCCCGCAGCGGGCAGTATCTCATAGTGGAAGGAGAGCGCGCCAAGCGTCTTGCGTTGCTTCAGATAGGTGCGCCGGAAACGGCAATCCTCAAACGTCGCAACGCGGCGGCCGTCCTCGTCGAAAAGGTGGAACTTCGCCTTGATCGACGTCGGACTCAATCGTTCAATTTCGATGACGGCGCGACGGAGCGGCTTCTCCGTCGCCCCCACCCGGATCGCTCCGAAACGAACCGGAATATAAGGTGCCCCGCCATGATCGCCGCTGAACCGATCGAATAGCGCGACCAGACCGTGGAAGACTGCATCGACAGACATGGGGTTCAAGTTGTACCGCAGGTGCGGGTGCGCCGGCTTTGAGGCCTCGTTGAGGCGCACCTCGATCAGACGCTCGCCATGGCAGACGGTCTGCGCCATGAGCTGGAAGCTAGGACCGTAATCAAGACCGAAATTGGAAGCAATCCGGTAGGCGTTGGCCGGATCTATCTCGGCACTGGCGCCGTCCACCTCGATTTCCGGGGCCGATGCCAACTCGGCGGCCGTCAGCTTCCGGCTACGCGCCACGACGTGCACCGACCAGTCGTCCTCGCTCAACCGTTCGCGTGAACGAATTTCGAGGTCTCCCGTTTCCGGTGAGATAATCGTCGACAGCTCGATCAGGCGGTTACGGCTGAGTTCGAGCGGACGCACGATCTCGAGATTTGAGATCTCCACCTGATCATGGCGATAGAATTGCCGTGCGGCAGCAAGCGCGATTTCGATGAACCCGCTGCCCGGCATGATCGCGCGCCCGTCGACCACGTGCTCGGCAAGATCGGGGAAGAGATGGGCGTCGACATGGTTCTTCCACGATGCCCCGTTGGGATCGATGCGCCAGCCGGCGAGCGTGTAACCGTATTCGTTATCACGACCATAGATATCAGCGCGGTCGCTGGTCCGGTCGGGACGCAGATCGACCTTGTCGAACGGAAGGGCCGGGAGAGAGACGAATGCATTCCGGCGTCCGAAAACGCGCTCCTCGTCGAAAGCCGCACCACTCGCCATCGCGCGCGCCATCGACTGGAAGACCGGGTCGACGCCGAATTCGTGATCATCCCGCGAAAGCGTCGGAACGACGCTCACTGAGGCCGAGCGGTTCTTGGCAATGTCGCCGATATAGCCGCCTAGAATGGCGCGAGGCGAGACCTCGACGAACACGGTGCAGCCCTGCGCTATCGCCTCCTCGACGGCATGCATGAACTTCACCGGCTGGCGAACGTTCCGCCACCAGTATTCCGGCGTAAGCGAGGCGCCGTCCAGAACCGTTCCCGTGACCGTCGAGATGAAGGCAGTCGCCGAAGACCGGGGGGAAATGGCGGGCATGTCCGCCATAAAAGCGTCGCGTGCCCGGTCGATGAGCGGATGATGGAAGGGGTAGTTGATGTCGAGCGGTTGAACCGCCACCTTCCGCTTGCGCGCCTTTTCTCGCAGGGCCTTCACCTGCTCGTAGGTGCCGGATACGGTCACGGAGTTGTGTGCGTTGATCGCGGCGACGGTAATTCCATCAAGCTCCAGGGACTCGATGAGATCGCGTGTAGCCTGCTCGCCCAGTTTGACGGCGGCCATTGTACCATCACCCGCCAGCACATCCTGGTGAAGCGAACGTTTTGCGATCACCGTGACGGCATCCTCGAGCGTCAGGGCACCCGCCGCATAAGCCGCCGCCACTTCGCCGACGGAGTGACCGAGCACCGCCCGTGTCTCCAGACCAAGAGCTACCAGAGCATCGAACAATGCGACCTGAATCGCAAACAGCAGCGGCTGGGCGATCTTGGTGTCGCCGAGCTTCTCCGCAAGTTCCGGATCGGACAGAACCTCACGGAGGTCGACCTGCGAATAGGCATGGAACAATCGGGAGACCATCGAGAACGTGGTGCGGAACACCTCGTTACGGTTCAACGCGTCCAGCCCCATGCCAGCCCACTGGGCACCGTTGCCGGAAAACACCAGCGCAACCTTGGGGTCACGTGCCGTGGCCTCACCGATCTCCGCTACGCCGCGACCGGCACCCGCAAGATAGGCTGAGATCGTCTCCGACACACTCTCGGCGGAGCCACGCATGACGAAGCGGTGTCGCATCGCGCTTCTGTTCGCGCCGGCGGCGGCGACAATAGCCATCTTCTCCGCTGCGCTCGAGGCCTCTTCCAGCCGTTCACGGTAGCCTTCGAGAAGGCCTCGCAAGCTTTCGATCGTATGGGCAGACGCCAAAAAGACTGGCGTCTCGCGCTGATCGTCAGCGGCACACTGCTCCGCGTCCGTCTGGGGGTCCGAGATGACGACATGGGCGTTAGCACCACCGAAGCCAAACGAATTGACGCCGGCAAGACGAGGACGGTCGGTTTTCTCAAGCAGAATCGGCTCATTGGCCACCCGGACGTTCAGGCCCTCGAAGTCTATGTCCTCATTCGGCTTCTCGAAATGCAGCGAAGCCGGAAGATAGTTATTCTCCAGCGCCAGCATGGCCTTTATCATGCCAAGGAGACCGGAAGCCGGTTCGGTATGGCCGATATTGGATTTGATCGATCCGATCGGGATAGGCTGGCGGCGACGCTTGCCGATGACCTGGCCGAGAGACCACACTTCGGCCGGATCGCCGACCTTAGTGCCGGTCCCATGCCCCTCGATGAAGACAACGTCGTTGGGGTCGATGCCATTGCCGTCATAGACAGCCTTCAACAGCTCTGCTTGCGCCTCCCGCGAGGGAAGCGAGATGCCGTTCGTTCGACCGGCCGCATTGGTGCCCGTCGCCACGATCGTGGCGCGACTGCGATCGCCCTCCCGGCGCACCCTGTCAGACCGTCTGAGCACAAGGGCGGCAGCTCCTTCCGCGCGGACATAACCGATACCGTCGTCGTCGTAGGCCTTGCAGAGACCGTCCATCGAGAGCATGCGCGCCTGTGCAAAGCCGACGAACGGAAGAGGATGAACGAGAACGTTGACGCCACCGACGATTGCGGTGTCGATTTCGTCCCTTTCAAGCGCTTTGACCGCCTGATCGAGCGCCACGAGCGACGATGAACAGGCCGTGTCGACCGACAAACTGGGGCCGTTCAAACCAAAGACGTGAGAAATACGGTTGGCGACGACCGAAAGCGTATTGCCCGTCATGAAGTACGGACCGGGAGCCGCCGGATCCTCAACTGAAAGATTGGCGTGGTCGAGACTGGATGCACCGACGAAGACGGCGACCCTCTCCCCTTGAATCTTGGCCACCGGGATATTGGCGTCCTCGAGCGCTCGCCAGGTGACCTCGAGGAGCAGCCTCTGCTGCGGATCCATGAAAACGGCTTCGCGTTTCGAAATACCGAACAGCGCAGGGTCGAAGCTGTAGATATTATCGCCGAGAACGCCCGCGGCGAAAGTATAGGACTTGCCAGCCACGCCCATTTCCGGGTGCCAGAATCGCGCCATATCCCAGCGGTCGCCCGGTATGCTCGTAACGGAGCATAACTCGGCGCGCATCAACTCGAACAATTCCTCGGGCGAATTCGCTCCAGGTGCGGCGCATGCACGCCCGATTACTTCTACCGTCATCTAAACATCGCAGATCTGATAGTTTCAACACAACTGTCCGTGGCACTCGGCACGGGATTTTCCCTAGCACTTAGACAAGCGGCGAAAGGGCGTCAATCGGCTATTGCCCTTGAACATCTATTGGTGGACAGAGAGGCGATCAATGTCACCCATCAACCGCTCTTCGCGCTGGACCGGCCTTTGCCTGCACAGGCAACAAAAAACCTCCGGTTGATCCCGGAGGTTCTTGTCGACAGAACTTGCTCGGCCCGCGAATCATCGCGGGTCAGGCAGCTTCTTCTTCCTGCGCGTCCTCGTCGTCCACGACCTTGCCACGCTTCGGACCCTTCGCCAGGTTGACCTCCACGAGACGGACCGCCTCGGTCTCCGACATCTTGTTGACGGCAGCGATCTCACGGGCCATGCGGTCGAGCGCGGCCTCATAAAGCTGTCGTTCGGAGTACGACTGTTCCGGCTGGTTCTCTGCGCGATAGAGATCGCGCACGACCTCCGCGATCGAGATCAGGTCACCCGAGTTGATCTTCGCATCGTATTCCTGCGCGCGACGCGACCACATGGTGCGCTTAACGCGCGCTTTGCCCTGCACGACCTTCAACGCACGATCAACGAAATCCGTCTCCGACAGCTTGCGCATGCCGATGTTGACAGCCTTGCCGACGGGCACCTTCAACCGCATCTTGTCCTTCTCAAAATCAATCACAAAAAGCTCAAGCTTCATGCCGGCGACTTCTTGCTCTTCGATTGCGGTGATGGTACCGACGCCATGTGCGGGATAGACGATCGACTCGCCGGTTTTGAATCCCTGGCGCGTTGAAGATTTTTTCTGCTGGATTGTCATTCGAATCAAAAACTCCCTGTTGAGCTCCCGGCATTGCCGGAGCCGGGTCGGTCAGGCCCGGATGAGACGGGGGAAGCCGTCGGATCATTCCACACCAATCCGGTAGGCCAAGGCGCAAACAAAACCCTCCATCGCGACTGCGACGCGACAACAGAACTGCCGCTTATGTCACGGAAACCGCGCTTGGTCTGGTGTTTGCTTTCGTGATGGCTCAGGGCATAGCAATGCCGCAACGTGGATCAGTGTGCCGAAACTAACACAAAAAGATGAATAAATCAATATTTTGCTGCAGCCGCTCTCCAACGGCTGCGGAAGGAAAGTTTGTCCTTTCCCTCAACGACTTAGACTCGCGGGAAGAAATATCCCGACATCCCCCGGCAAGAGCGTCAATCACCCTGACCTGGCTTTGGCGAAAAGTATTTTTCAAACTTTCCGGGGACGCCGTCCATTTCCTTCGCTTCGGGCAGCGGATCCCGTTTACTAGTGATGTTCGGCCAGATCTGCGCGAATTCCGTGTTGATCTTCAGCCAATGGTCAAGCCCTGGTTCGGTATCGGGCTTGATGGCCTCCGCGGGACATTCGGGCTCGCAAACGCCGCAATCGATGCACTCGTCCGGATGGATGACCAGGAAATTCTCGCCCTCGTAGAAGCAGTCTACAGGGCAGACCTCGACGCAATCGGTATATTTGCAGCGGATACAATTGTCGGTGACAATGTATGTCATTGCGGCACTCCAGCAATCTTTCGTTCTCGGCGCCGTGGCGGACTGCGACCGGCCACAGATACGAACAGGCAAAACACGGGAGACAGACGGAGGGCACACCCTCATAGTGTCTGCGGGACTGGCAAGTCAGCTAATGGGTTATTTCCGCGAATGCAAGAATAAACCTTACGACAAGACGTCGCATTTGAAACGGTTTTTCTATTCGCTCCACCAGTCGCCGTCCGAACGCAGTTCATCGAGCACTCGGCGCTGCTTCTTGGTCGGACGTCCGGTCCCCGCCTCACGAGACGCGTGACCAGATGTGCTGGGAAGCGGCTGCTCCTGCACGGCAGGCGTGACGTCGTCATAAAGTTGCCGGGCCTCCTCGTAAGGTCCGCGCCGCGCGCCAGCAGCCTTCACGACAAGAAGGCGGCTGCGCGCACCGGCAGTCAAAACAACCCGGTCACCGGCTTTCACCGTATGGCTCGCCTGAACTATCTTCTGATCGTTCACACGAACGTCTCCGGCCGCGATTCGACGCTGGGCGATCGAGCGAGACTTCGCCATACGAGCGAAGAACAGCCACTTGTCGAGGCGCTGACGCGAATCCGACTGCGGCTGTTTCTCTTCGCTCATCGCCCTATTTCTTCATCTGCTCCTTGAGCGCTGCCAGCTTTGCGAAAGGTGAGTCGGGGTCGACCGGCTTCTCCTTGCGCGGCGGCTTTGCCTCGAACCGCGCGGCCTGCGGCTTGCTGTCCCGCTCACCGCGTTGCGGACGATCCTTGCGGTCACCGCGTTCCTGGCGATCCCCACGCTTCGCTCCGTTGCCACGGTTCTTGCCCTCAGCTGATACTCCCGGACGGCGCCCGTCGCGACGCTCTTCGGACGCCGGGCGGCCGCCCTTTTGGCGGGCGTTCTGCTGGCTTTCGTTTCGGCCACCCGGCCGCCAGAGGAGTACGTTCTTTGGCTCGTTGGCTTCGGCGTCCTCGACAACTACGTCGGCAGGCGCCTCCGCCGAAACGTCGCCAGCCTCCGCGCTTTCGGGCGCAGCTTCGACACTGGAGGTCTCGTCTTCGACCTGAGGCTCGGTCGAACCTGCATCCTCGCCCACAGTCGGGGCGGAATTCGCATCCTGAGCAGCGAGGAAAGCCTTGGCCTCGTCAGCGGGGACACTGTCGGCGCGGTATCCGAGCCCCTTCAGGATCTCTTCCATGTCGTCCGGTGTCGCCCCGAGAATCGACAACATGGCCGTTGTCGTCGTGAAGCGTCGACCGTCATAGGCGCCTTCCGGACGCGGAGACGGGCCAGGTTTCCATTGCAGAAGAGGACGGATCAGATCCGCAAGCCTCTCCAGGATATCGATGCGAACCGCTCGCTTGCCGAGGAAGCGGAAGCCGGCGAGTTTGTAGAATGTCCTGTCGAGGCCGGGGTCGGTGACCACCGACGTCCGACCTGCTGCAAGCACGGGAATGAGGTCACCGTAGCCCGGCTTATCCATACCGTCGTTCTGCAGCGCCCACAGCAGCGTGATGAGTTCCGCCGGCGAAGGCTTGAGAAGTGCCGGCATAAAGATGTGGTAAGCCCCGAAGCGAACGCCGTAGCGCCGGATCGACGCGCGCGCATCCTGATCGAGCGACTTTACATTGTCGGATACGTCACGGCGGAAGAGAACGCCGAGGCTCTCGACCAGCTGGAACGCCAAGCCCTTGGCGAGCCCCTGCAGATCCTCGGCGCGGGACAGGTCGTCGAGTGGCTTCAAAACCGTCGAGATGTGATGGTTGACGAAACGCTCGACGCGAGCCGCCACATGATCACGGGCAATCCCGGTGAGTTGCTCGTCCGCCAGCAGGATGACGCGCGGATGCAGCACATGATCGCCCGCAGTGAGCCTTGCCACCGGGTCGCCGAGCCAGCGCACGACACCGTCCGATCCGATCGCCAGATCGCTGTTGCCACAGGCGTGCAGTCGGGCTGCCCGTGCCTCGAATTCGAGGGCGAGAGCTTTCTGCGTCGCCGCCTGAACAGCCTTCGCATCGGAGCCCTCCATGCCCGCCAAGGGCGTAAAGCGGAACCCTGCGAGTTGTCCCGTGTGATGCCCCTCAACGAAGACATCGCCATTCACACTGATTTCAGCTTCCAGCATCGCATTCTCTCTCAAGCGCTTCATGAGCACAGATGTCCTGCGATCAACAAAGCGTTTCGTCAACCTTTCATGTAGCGCGTCCGACAATCGGTCCTCGATTTCGCGCGTCTTTTCTTGCCAGTGTGTCGGATCGGCAAGCCATCCCGGCCGGTTCGACACATAGGTCCATGTTCTGATTTGCGCAATCCGTGCGGAAAGCGTGTCGATCTCACCATCGGTGTGATCGGCCCGGCGAACCTGTTCCGCCATGAAGTTCTCGTCCACCGTGCCATAGCGGACCAGATCGGAAAAGAGGCTCGCGACAAGATCGGCGTGTTGGGCAGGCGCGATACGCCGGTAGTCGGGAAGGGCACAAACCTCCCACAGTCGTTCGACCCGCGCGGGAGTCGTCGCCAGATCCTTGATCTCAGGATACTTTGCAAGATGGTCGAGCGCCTGTTGATCGACGGCCGGAAGAGCCCGCGTCAGTCCCGCCACGCGCGGTGCCGCGTCCAGGCTGCGTCGCAACGCATCGATCGAGGCAAAGTCGAACTCTGCCGTACGCCACTGCAGGACCTTGACCGACTCGAATTCGTGGCCTTCGAGACGTTCCACCAACTCGTCGTCGAGCGGGTCCACCCGCCCGGTCACGCCGAACGTGCCGTCCTTGAGGTGACGTCCGGCACGACCGGCGATTTGACCCAGTTCACCCGGATTGAGATTGCGGAACTGATATCCGTCGAATTTCCGATCCTGGGCGAACGCGACGTGATCGACGTCGAGGTTGAGGCCCATACCGATGGCGTCGGTCGCGACGAGATATTCCACCTCGCCCTCCTGATAGAGCGCGACCTGCGCGTTGCGTGTTCGGGGGCTGAGCGCCCCAAGCACCACAGCCGCGCCGCCGCGCTGGCGCCGGATCAGTTCCGCGATCGCATAAACCTCGTCGGCCGAAAACGCGACGATTGCCGTCCGCTCCGGCAGGCGCGTGATCTTCTTCTGCCCCGCATAGAAGAGTTGAGACAGCCGCGGCCGTTCCACCACCGTAATGCCGGGAAGAAGCTGCTGCAGGATCGGCTTCATGGTTCCGGAACCGAGGAGAAGCGTCTCGTCCCGGCCACGCAAATGCAATAGCCTGTCGGTGAATATGTGGCCGCGCTCCAGATCGCCGGCAAGCTGCACTTCGTCGATCGCAACGAAGGAAGCTCGCGTCTCCCGCGGCATCGCCTCGACGGTACAGACGGAGAAGCGCGCTCCCGGCGGCGCGATCTTTTCCTCTCCGGTGACGAGCGCAACCTGTGCGGCACCGACGCGTTCGACGACTCTGCCGTAGACCTCTCTCGCCAACAGGCGGAGCGGCAGGCCGATGATGCCGGAACCGTGGGAAAGCATACGCTCGATCGCATAGTGCGTCTTGCCGGTGTTGGTAGGCCCCAGCACCGCCGTCACGCCGCGGCCACTGAGGATCATGGGTTGCGAATTCACTTTCCTGCTCCATAGGGATGGATAGCGCCAATGAAGGCGATCGGCCGAAGCGGTCTGGCACAGACATGGCGATGATTGTCATCAAAGGCAAGCCGGCAAAACAAGGACGGAGCTGCCCATTCCCAGTTACGCGGCCTGCGGGGATGATCCGGCGATATCCGGGAGGTCTTCGCACGGCGCTCGTTGGCCGGTGTCTCGGACAAGTGGAACCATTCGGTGGCAAAGACGTTGGAAAGCCCGAATGTGACCAAGAAGCTGAGACGGAGAGCCCATCATGCTGAGCACAATTCTCATCATTGTCGTCATCTTGCTTCTGATTGGGGCCTTGCCCAATTGGGGCTACAGTCGAAGCTGGGGGTACGGACCCTCGGGCGGCCTCGGTCTGATTGTCGTCATCCTCATCATACTGATGCTCATGGACAAGATCTGACAACGCCGAATCGACACAGCAAAGGAATCTGACGATGAAGAAGACATTGCTCGCGCTTGCGCTCGTCGCGTCTCTCGCATCCTGTACCGCAACGGAACGGGGTGCTGGTATCGGAGCAGCCACCGGCGCGGTCGTCGGAGGGGTAGCGACCAATTCGGTTGGAGGGGCCGCGGCCGGTGCCCTGATCGGCGGTGCGGCCGGCGTTCTGATCGCCCAGGCGGACCGCCAAGGCTACTGCATCTACCGTGACCGTTACGGCCGTCGTTACGAAGCGCGGTGCCGCTGACAGAACTGAAATTGTGGTGGGCCGGCAGGTTTTCTGTCGGCCTTTTGGCGCTCTCCTGCCTCGTCGAATGAATCCGGAACGAATCGGCTACGAATCGCTGACTCGCCAGTTTTCCCGATTTGTTCACGACTACATATGGTATCTTGCCGCGATCACAGCGCATAGCAGGCCGTTGATATTCATGGACTCACGGCAGCGACATAGTCATCAAGGCACGTCTACTCGGACAAAAAAGACCGGCCGCAAAGGGCCGGTCCTTCCGCTTTGCCAAAGATAGAGAAGCTCTAGGCGAAAAACTGTCCGCCATTGGCAGAGACTGTTGATCCTGTGATGAAACCTGCTTCATCCGAGGCGAGAAAGACCACGACTCTCGCGATTTCCTCCGGCTGTCCCAGGCGGCCAACGGGAATCTGGGGGATGATCCTCTCGTTCAACACCTTTTCCGGAACAGCCAGCACCATTTCGGTTGCGATGTAACCAGGGCAGATAGCGTTCACTGTTATGCCCTTGGCCGCTCCCTCTTGCGCAAGAGCCCTGGTCAAACCGAGATCGCCCGCCTTGGCCGCTGAGTAGTTCGCCTGCCCCACTTGCCCCTTCTGGCCGTTGATCGAGGAGATTGTGATAACGCGCCCGAAGCTCCGGTCGCGCATGCCGGACCACACCGTATGGGTCATGTTGAAGACGCCGGTGAGATTGGTGCCGATCACCTCCTCCCACTGCTGCGGCGTCATTTTGTGGAACATCGCGTCGCGGGTGATCCCGGCGTTGTTGACCAGAACCTCGACCGGACCCACCGCCGCCTCAATCTCCGCAATTCCGTCAGCACAGGCCTGGTAATTGGAGACATCCCAGCGGCGCACCTGGATCCCTGTTTTTTCTGCAAAAACCTTGGCTTTTTCATCGTTTCCCGCGTAGTTCGCAACGACGCGGTATCCTGCCGTCTTGAGCGCGACCGAGATCGCCGCACCAATTCCCCTCGTACCACCGGTGACCAACGCAACTCTGCTCATGCTCTCTCTCCTCTGAGGCCATTTGATCGTGCACCGGCCCTTCTATCGGGGTCGTTGTCGGTATCGTTTGCTCGTGAGACGCTGCGCCGGTTTGCGATCGCCCTCCCAGTCCCCCCGTGTCTCAGAGCGCTTCGAGGCACATGGCGATGCCCATGCCGCCACCGATGCAGAGGGTGGCCAAGCCCTTCTTCGCGCCACGTCGCTTCATCTCGAAGACAAGCGTATTCAGGATGCGGGCGCCGGAGGCGCCGATCGGATGACCAATTGCAATAGCGCCGCCATTGACGTTGACGATCGAGGTATCCCAGCCGAGGTCCTTGTTGACCGCGCAGGCCTGGGCGGCAAAGGCTTCGTTGGCTTCGACGAGATCGAGGTCGGAAACGCTCCAGCCGGCCTTCTGCAGCGCCTTGCGGGAGGCAGGAATCGGACCGGTGCCCATGACCTGCGGATCGACGCCGGCCGTAGCCCAGGACGCAATGCGCGCAAGTGGCGAAATTCCACGGCGGTTCGCCTCCGCTTCGGACATCAGAAGGGCTGCAGCCGCGCCGTCGTTGATGCCGGAAGCGTTGCCCGCCGTCACCGAACCTTCCTTTTCGAAGGCCGGCTTCAGCCTGGCCATGCCGTCAAGGGTCGCCCCCATACGAATGTACTCGTCGGCGTCGACAATAACATCGCCCTTGCGTGACGAGACCGTCACGGGAACGATTTCATCGGCGAAGCGTCCGGCCTTCTGCGCCGCTTCCGCCTTGTTCTGCGATGCAACTGCGAAGTGGTCCTGCTCATCGCGCGAGAGCTGCCATTGGCGCGCAACGTTCTCGGCGGTGCTACCCATATGATAGCCGTAGAAGGCATCGGTAAGACCGTCCTTGATCATCGTGTCGACCATCTTCATGTCGCCCATCTTCACGCCCCCTCGCAGGTGGGCGCAGTGAGGCGCCATGGACATCGACTCCTGGCCGCCGGCGACGATGATCTTGGCGTCGCCGGTGACGATCTGCTGCATGCCGACGGCGACCGCGCGCAAGCCGGAGCCGCAGAGTTGATTGAGCCCCCAGGCCGTCGCCTCCTGAGGAATTCCCGCCTTCATGGCCGCTTGGCGCGCCGGGTTCTGGCCCTGGCCCGCAGAGAGAACCTGACCGAGGATGACTTCGTCGACCTCCTTGGGGTCAACGCCGGCACGTTCAAGTGCACCTTTGATTGCGACGGCACCAAGTTCGTGCGCCGGCACGTTTGCGAATGCACCATTGAACGAACCGACGGCGGTTCGAGCTGCACTGGCAATGACGACTGACGAACTGCTCATGGATGTGTCCTCGCGTATGTTCCGGTTTGCGCCCAAACTGGCAAAGCTCTCGACCGGAGTCAAACGGCAAGCACGTGTTCCTCGATCTTCCTTTGAAGACACGTATAGGACGAGACTCTGTCCGGGTCACAGGGGCGTCGCTTCTGCAACGCACAAAGAGATTGTCACCACCCTTCTTTTGGGCTTAGATTTGGATCGGGAAGAGAAATCTACGCATGTTCAATGGGGTGGAGAACGAAATGGCTAAAGTCGACGGCGAAGTCACTATCAAGAAGTACGCCAATCGACGCCTCTACAACACCGGAACCAGCACCTATGTCACGCTGGACGATCTGGCAAAAATGGTGAAGCGAGGCGAGGAATTCGTCGTTCAGGACGCCAAGACCGGCGAGGATATCACCCACTCCGTCCTGACCCAGATCATCTTCGAACAAGAGTCAAAAACCGGAAATACCCTGCTGCCGATATCATTCCTGCGCCAGCTGATCTCCTATTATGGCGACCAGATGCAGATGGTTGTTCCAAGCTTTCTGGAGCATTCGATGAAGGCTTTCAGCGAACAGCAGACTCAAATGCGCGAACAGATGACACGCGCCTTCGGTGAAAGTCCGTTGTCGAAGAACCTGCAGGCCCCTATGCAACTGATGGAGGAGCAGGTGAAGCGCAACACCGACATGTTCCATCAGGCCATGCAGATGTTCTCGCCGTTCCTGTCGCCGCAACCGGCGAAGGAAACGAAAAAGGCGGAATCGAAGGACATCGATGAGCTGAAGGAACAGCTCCGCAACCTGCAGAACAAACTGGACAGCCTCTGAGGCTCTGAACAATAACCAGGCCTGCCCGCGGCTTACAGCCCGATGGATACGTCGCGACCTGCAGAGCGGACGGAAATCACGAATCCACCAACGACATCAATGAAGGCGATCGTCAGGAGAACGAAAAAGACCTGCGTGGCAGCATCACGCACCAGCAGGAATTCCACCAGAAATGCCACAAAAACCAGCATCGATAGGATATGGTTGAGGAGCGCTCTGGACCCATTGCGTGTCGACTTGAGAATCTCCGCGAATAGAAGCACCAGCGCCACCAGAATGAGAACGTCCGCCGCCGACATGACCCATGTCGCGCCGGAGAGCATCGGCAGCGTAAATACCACCCGCGAAAGGCCTGCCACACCTCCGCCGCCGAAGGCTCCGGCCAGCGCGAGATTATAGAGTGCAAGAGGCACGATCATCAGCGGAATGGCAGTCAGCATCTCGGTACCTCCAGATAAAGCCGCGTCAGCATCGCTCAACGATGTCATAGACGATTAAAGGTTCTGAGAAAACGTCCTATCACAAAAGCAAAAAGGCCGGCGAAAGCCGGCCTTGATTAAAGCACATACGGTGGTGTGACTTATGCGTTTTCCTTCGGCGTCAGGACTTGGCGGCCGCGATACATACCGGTCTTCAGATCGATATGGTGCGGACGGCGCAGTTCGCCGGAGTTCTTGTCTTCGACATAGGTCGGGGCCTTGATCGCGTCGGCAGAACGGCGCATACCGCGCTTCGACGGGCTCGTTTTTCTCTTCGGTACAGCCATTTTAACTACTCCACTTGACGGGCAAGACATGCAGATCGGCTAGAACCGGAGCCGAAGATCACACGTCTCAGTATCGGAATTTGGGCGGCTTATACATGTCAAGCGCGCCCTTGACCAGTCCCCGAATTCATTTTTTCCTGTGGTACGCGGATGACCTGTGCTTCAGACCTCATCTTCGGCAACGACCCACGGTTCTGCCAAGGCGGCCGACTGCCACTTTGCCCAGGCCGGATGTGACTTGACGGCCGCCATATAGGCGAGCGTGTCCTCACTGTGCACCAGATCATAGATGTCGAAGCGATTGACGACCGGCGCAAACATCGCATCTGCCGCCGAGAAAGCTCCGAAGAGGAAGGGCCCACCGGAAGCCGCACGCAGTTCGCGCCATATCGTTTCGATACGCTCGACATCGGCACGGACCTCGTCAGAGACGTCAATCCGCGCTTGTTTGCGACGTATGTTCATCGGGCAGGCATTTCGCAAGGCGCGAAAACCCGACAGCATCTCCATGGAAACAGAGCGCGCAACCGCCCGGTCGGAGCGAGCCTTTGGCCAGATTCCGGCATCGGGGAAAATCTCGGCGGCATATTCGATGATGGCCAGCGATTCCCAGACACAAACGTCGCCGTGATAGAGAACGGGAACCCGACCGGTCGGGGAAATCTCGCGAATCCTGGGATTGCCGGCGTCGAAATCGAACGGGATGAGCCGCTCGTCGAAATCGATGCCGCATCCGGTCAGGGCCATCCATGGACGGAAGGACCAGGACGAGTAATTCTTGTTGCCGATGTAGAGAATGAACCTGTCCATATCCTAACTCCGCCAGATCGTGACCGACGGGACTTTAAAGACCATCACGGACACGCACCAACGAATCTTTGGAAAGTCAGTCATAAAGACAGGTGATATATGCACCCGAACGCTTGGCGCGGCGGTCGACCACGGCGGCGAGGCGTTTCATGCTGCCGCTCGGGCGGCTGGCGACGCGATCGATGGGATTTGGCAGGGAAACGGCGAGCAGCGCCGATTGGCGGGCCGAGAGCTTCGATGCCGGCACCTTGAAATGATGCCGCGCCGCGGCACCGATGCCGTAGATCCCCGGGCCCCACTCGGCAATATTCAGATAGATCTCCATCACCCGTTTCTTGGACCAGAGATAATCTGCGACGACGGCGAGCGGCACTTCGAGGCCCTTGCGCACGAAAGAACGGCTGTTCCACAAGAAAAGGTTCTTGACGGTCTGCATCGGAATCGTGCTCGCGCCGCGTGTCGCTTCGCCGGACAGGGCGTCGTCGACAACTTCCTTCATCTGTCCCCAGTCGACACCGTAGTGCGAGCAGAACTGCCCGTCTTCGGACATCATCACCGCACGCACCAGGTTCGGCGAGATGTCGTCGAAAGCCACCCATTCACGGTCATAGCCGCGCAGGAGAAATAGATCCGCGAGCATGAGCGTGGACACGGGGTGTATGAAACTCGGGCGATAAAGCAGGATGAGAAGATAGGGCAGCAGCAGAAGCCCGAGGAGAACCGCGGCAATCTTCTTTACGACAGGCAGGCCGGAGCGAGCGCATTCGGGCGCATCCGCCATAATTTCTCCGATGTCGCTCTGTTCCACCAAAAAGTGACTGTGTCCAATACTGCAAGAGCCTTTTCTCTTAGCTTCCCTCTTGGAAATTGGCCAGTCCACGCGCGCCGTTCGCCCGCATTTTCCGCGCAAAAGCCGTTGCCACCCCACGGCTTGCATGCCAAAGAACCACCATGACTCTCTCGGCCAATATGTTTGAAACACATCTGCGCGAAATCGCCGTCGAAACGGAACGTCTGCTGTCTTCACTGCTGGAGGGTGAGGCGCTTGCCGGCGAGGTTACGCGCCCCCATCACCTGCTGGCGGCAATGCGCCACGCAGTGCTGAACGGCGGAAAGCGACTGCGACCCTTTCTGGTGACCGAAAGTGCGGCTCTATTCGGCGGCGACGGCCAAGCTGCGCTGCGTGTCGGCGCCGCGCTCGAGTGCCTGCACTGCTATTCGTTGGTCCACGACGACCTCCCCGCCATGGATGACGATGACATGCGTCGAGGCCAGCCGACCGTGCACATTGCCTTCGACGAGGCGACAGCCATTCTGGCGGGCGACAGCCTCCTCACCTATGCCTTCGATATCATCGCCGCGCCGGAAACCGCATTGCCGGATCGGGCGAAGACTGAGTTGGTCCTGGCGCTTGCCCGCGCTGCCGGGTTGGGCGGCATGGCCGGCGGTCAGGCGCTCGACCTGGCCGCGGAAAAGCAGGCGCCGGACGAGGACGGCATCGTCACGCTGCAAGCAATGAAGACGGGCGCACTCCTTCGCTTCGCCTGTGAGGCCGGCGCGATCCTCTCAGGCGCACCCGACGTCGACCGCCGGCGAATCCGTCGCTTCGGCGAGGTGATCGGTCGTGCCTTCCAGATCGCCGATGACCTGCTCGATCTCACCGCCGACGCCGCAACCCTGGGCAAGGCGACCGGCAAGGACGCCGCGCGGGGCAAGGCGACGCTTGCGAGCCTCAAAGGCCAGGCCTGGGCAGAGGCGGAGCTCGAACGACTGGTCGGTGAAGCCGAGGCACTGCTTGCGCCCTATGAAGAACGCGCCGCCACGCTGATTGCAGCAGCACGCTTCGTGGCCAACAGGAAGAGCTGACATGAGCAAGTACTGGTCGCCGATCGTCTCTGAATTGGAGCCTTATGTCGCCGGCGAGCAGCCGGCCATTCCAAACCTCGTCAAGCTTAACACCAACGAAAACCCCTACGGTCCGTCGCCGAAAGCTCTGGAGGCGATCAGACACGCGGCGACGGCGGATCTGCGCCGATATCCGGACCCGACCGCCCGCCGGCTGCGCGAAGCCATCAGCCGCCGCAACGGCGTTTCCGCCGACGAGGTCTTCGTCGGCAACGGTTCGGACGAGGTGCTCGCGTTCGTCTTCGCGAGTCTGCTGAAGCACGATGCGCCGCTGCTTTTCCCGGATATCACCTACAGCTTCTATCCGACCTATGCGAAGCTCTATGGCATCGAGACCCGTACCATCCCGCTGCGCGAGCAATTCGACATCGCCGTCGACGATTACGATATCCCCTGTGGGGCGATCATCCTGCCCAATCCGAACGCCCCGACGGGTATCGGCCTTCCGCTCCCGGAAATTGAACGCCTCCTCGCCGCGCATCCTGACCAAGTGGTGGTGATCGACGAGGCCTATATCGACTTCGGCGGCGAAAGCGCAGTCGCCCTCGTGCCGCGCTTCGAAAATCTCCTCGTCGTGCAGACGTTTTCGAAGTCGCGGGCGCTTGCCGGGCTGCGCATCGGTTTTGCGATCGGGCAGCGTCCCCTGATCGAGGCGCTCGAACGAATGAAGGACAGCTTCAACTCCTATCCGCTGGACACGCTCGCCCAGGCTGCCGCCTGTGCCGCCATCGATGATGACGCTTGGTTCGAGGAAAGTCGCGGCAAGGTGATGGCAAACCGTGCCACGCTGACAAGGCAGCTGCAGGAACGCGGTTTCGAGGTATTGCCGTCGCAAGCGAATTTTGTCTTTGCCCGCCTGTCCGGCCGCCCGGGCGCCGACCTCGCCGCAAGGCTCCGCGAAAGAGCCGTTCTGGTCCGGCACTTCGCCAAGCCGCGCATTGCCGATTTCCTGCGGATCTCGATCGGCACGGAGGACGAATGCCGGCGCCTGATCGAAGCGATCGACGGGCTCCTCTGATCGTCGGGCAGTTATCCCGGATTGCTTTGAAGGCGTTTTCTGTAATGATCGTCAGTCGATGTGCTACGGCATACAGGGAGGCGTCATGGATCTCGTCTTGCAACATTGGTCGCAGGTTGCGGCCGCCTACACCATCTATCTCGTCGCGGTGATCAGCCCCGGGCCCGCGGTCATGGCGATCATCGCGTCCTCGATCAGCGGCGGCAGAAAGACGGGTCTTACGCTTGCCGCCGGCGTCTTCGCCGGTTCGTTCACGTGGGCTGTCGGTGCTGCTCTGGGGCTGGCTGCCATCCTTCAGACCTATGCTGAACTCCTCTATGCCTTGAAGATCGCCGGCGGCTTCTATCTTCTCTATCTCGGCTACAAGGCTTTGCGGTCTGCCCTGCGAAAGGAGGAAACACCGAGCACTCCGGCGATGAACAAGTTGCAGAGCTCGAGACAGATATTTCTGCGGGGCTATGCCATACACCTCACAAACCCCAAGGCGATCTTTGCCTGGGTCGCGATCATCTCGCTCGGGCTGCCGGCGAACGCTCCGGCAAGCGCGGTTGCGACCATTGTCGGTGGTTGCCTGCTGACCGGTCTGACGGTGTTTACGGGCTACGCCCTGCTATTCTCGACGGAACGCGCACTCTACGCCTACAGGGCGATGCGCCGCTGGATCGACGGCGCCATGGCGGTACTCTTCTGTGCCGCCGGCGTGAAATTGCTGACCGCGCGCCTGTGACGCCTACAAAAAAGGCGCCGCGGAGGCGGCGCCTTTGACGAACAGGTCTGTCGATCCGTCAACCTGCAGTGATCGGCGCGATCTGAATCTCGACACGGCGGTTCTGAGCGCGGCCCTCCGGCGTCGCGTTCGAGGCGACCGGCTGGCTCGGGCCAAAGCCCAGCGACGAGACTCGGCGGGGATCGATCCCCTGCGAGTTCAGGTAACTCGCAACCGACATGGCGCGACGTTCGGACAGCGCCTGGTTGTGAGCAAGGCTGCCGGTGGAATCGGTATGGCCGTTGACGTCGATCAGTGTACGGTCGAACTTGCGCAACACGATCGCGACCGAATTGAGCGTCGGGTAGAACTGCGGCATCACCGCGTCCTGGTCTGTCGCAAACGTAATGTTCGACGGCATGTTGAGAATGATCCGGTCGCCCATGCGGGTCACGGATATCCCGGTGCCCTGAAGCTGCGCCCGAAGCTCGGCTTCCTGGCGATCCATGTAGTTGCCGATCGCGCCGCCCGCGAGGGCGCCGATACCCGCGCCGATGAGCGCGGCATTGCGGCCTTCGCGACCGCCGCCGCCGATGGCAAGGCCGCCGAGGGCGCCAGCTGCAGCGCCCAGCATCGCACCGCCTGCCGTGTTCGACATCTTCTGTTCGCCGGTATACGGATCGGTCGTGGTGCAGGCAGAAAGATAGGTCGCCGCGAGGGCCAGGACGGCAATTTTCTTGAGCATCGTCGGAATCACTCCAAAGGTTTTCCTAAAAGGCCTCAACAGATCAATTGCGGCAATATGAAGTTACAACCCTGCGCAGGGCTCACTCCGCCGCGTTTTTATGCCCGTAGCGCTTCTCGATATAGTCGATCACCAGCGCCTCGAAGTCGGAGGCGATGTTGGGGCCGCGAAGCGTCATGGCCTTCTGTCCGTCGATAAAGACGGGAGCGGCCGGGCTTTCGCCGGTGCCGGGCAGCGAAATGCCGATATTGGCATGCTTGCTCTCACCGGGCCCGTTGACGATACAGCCCATGACCGCGACGTTCAGGCCCTCGACGCCCGGGTATTTCTCCCGCCAGAGGGGCATGTTCTTGCGAATGTCCTCCTGGATACGCTGTGCGAGTTCCTGGAACACCGTGGACGTCGTTCGCCCGCACCCGGGGCAGGCGGCAACGACCGGCACGAACTGTCGGAAGCCCATGACCTGCAAAAGCTCCTGAGCCACCTGCACCTCGCGCGTGCGGTCACCGTTCGGCTCGGGCGTCAGCGAGACGCGGATCGTGTCGCCGATCCCCTGCTGCAACACATAACCCATGGCCGCCGACGAGGCGACGATGCCCTTCGAACCCATACCCGCCTCGGTAAGTCCAAGATGCAGCGCATGATCCGAGCGCGCGGCAAGCATCGAATAGACGGCAATCAGATCCTGTACCTGGCTGACCTTCGCCGAGAGAATGATGCGGTTGCGCGGCAGGCCGATCTCTTCGGCAAGATCGGCCGAAAGCAGCGCCGACTGTACGATTGCTTCACGCGTCACCTGCCGGGCGGACAGCGGAAATCCATTCGCCTGGTTCTCGTCCATCAGCCGGGTCAGCAGTTCCTGGTCCAGCGATCCCCAATTGACGCCGATGCGGACCGGCTTGTCGTGACGGATCGCCGTCTCGACGATTTCGGAGAACTGCTTGTCCTTCTTGTCCTTGAAGCCGACATTGCCCGGATTGATACGATACTTGGCGAGCGCCTCCGCGCAGGCCGGATGGTCAGCGAGCAGCTTGTGCCCAATGTAATGGAAGTCACCAACCAGCGGCACGTCCAAGCCGATCCGAAGCAGCCGCTCGCGGATCTTCGGCACGGCCGCCGCACTCTCGTCGCGGTCGACGGTGATACGGACGATTTCGGACCCCGCGCGAAAGAGGGCCGCCACCTGGGCGACGGTCGCGTCAACGTCGGCCGTGTCCGTGTTCGTCATCGACTGAACGACGACCGGCGCGCCACCGCCGACAATCACTCCGCCGACGTCCACCGCAACGGAAGCACGACGCGGTTTGGGATCAAATTCTTCTGCCGAAGCCATTACTTGCTCGCAATCTGCGGGAAATCCTGTGTTTCAGGTGGATCAAACATGGCTTCTTGTCAACTCTGCGGCTGATCTCGCGGCATAACGAGCGGTCGAGCATCAGGCCCGGACGCGAGAGCCTTGCCGTAGCGCTACGCCATCCATCGTTGACGCTTCGGCATTTGCCGATACTTTGTCAAAGTTCTTATTCTTCCGGCCTCGAGGAGGACCTACGTGAAGCTGACCGTGAATGGCAGAGAGCATATTCTGGAGGCGGAGGCGGAGATGCCGTTACTGTGGGCGCTCCGTGACATCCTGGACATCAAGGGTCCGAAGTTCGGCTGCGGCGCGGGTCTGTGTGGCGCGTGCACAGTGATCATTGATGGGGAGGCGGTCCGCTCCTGCCAGACTGCTGTCGGCGACGTCGACAAACCGGTCATGACCATAGATGGGCTTGCCGGGAACGAACTTCACCCGGTTCAGCAGGCCTGGATCGAGGAACAGGTGGCACAGTGCGGCTATTGTCAGGCCGGTCAGATCATGAATGCGGTCGCGCTTCTCCAAGCCAATCCCTCTCCCAGCGATGACGAGATCGATGCGGCGATGGCAGGCAATCTCTGCCGCTGCGGCACCTATCCGCGCATCAGGGCAGCCATTCACAAGGCGGCGACTAAGCTGGCGGGAGCATGAGGATGGGCACCATCGGCAAGATTACCCGGCGCACACTGCTTGTCGGCGCCGCCGCTGTCGCAGGTGGCGTTGCATTCGGCTACTATCAGTACAAGCGGCCTTATCCGAATCCGCTCCGCGATGGACTCGGGGAGGATGAGGTCGCCTTCAACCCGTATGTCAAGATCGGCACCGACAATCGGATTTCAATCATCGCGCCCCGTGCCGAGATGGGCCAGGGGGTGTATACGACACTGGCGGCACTCGTCGCGGAGGAACTGGACGTAACCGTCGAGCAGGTTGCGATCGAGCACGGTCCGGCATCTCCGGCCTATTTCAACGAAGCGGCATTTCGCGATGGCGCCCCGTTTCCGCAATTCGACGACGGGTTTCTCGCGGAAAGTCTTCGCGATGTCATGGGGGTCGTCGCCAAATTCGCCGGTCTGCAGTTCACCGGAGGGTCGACCTCCATGGCCGACGGTTTCGAGAAGATGCGTCTCGCAGGGGCAACTGCCCGCGAAATGCTGAAGGCAGCGGCAGCGGCGCAAATGGGCGTGCCACGGGAGAGCTTGACGACAGCCGAGGGCTCCGTGTCCGATCCCAAATCCGGCAAACGCCTCGCCTACGGTGCCCTCGCCCTCGACGCCGCAAAGCTCGATCCGCCCTCAAACGTCGTGCTTCGTGACCGGTCACAATGGAAGATTCTCGGCAAGTCGCAGCCACGCCAGGACATGGTGCGCAAGGTCACCGGTGCCGCGATCTTCGGAATCGATGTGAGCCTGCCGGACATGCTCTACGGGACCGTGCGGATGAACCCCAGACCGGGCGGGCGAATGAAGCAGTTCGATGCCACGGCCGCGATGGCCATGTCGGGCGTGCAAAAAATCATTGAGATCGACAGTCCCTATGGTCATGGCATCGGCGTAATCGCCGACAATACATGGCGGGCGTTCAAAGCGGCAGAATCTGTCGAGATCGAGTGGGAGAGTGGACCGGGTCCAGCGAGTTCGGCCGACGTCGACACGGCACTAGAGGCTGCGCTGAACGGCACCGACTCCTTTTCCCTGAGGACGATCGGCGATCCGGACCTCGCCTTTGCCGACGCGCCGCGGGAAAGGGTATTGGAGGCCGTCTACCAGGTTCCCTTCCTCTCACACGTCGCCATGGAGCCGATGAACGCGACCGCCCGTATCCGCGACGGCATTGTCGACATATGGGCGCCGAACCAGAGTCCCTCTCTCATTAAGATCGTGGCAAGCCGTGTGACGGGAGCTCCTGAAGACCGCATCGCGGTTCATACGACATTTCTCGGCGGCGGCTTCGGCCGGCGCATCGAGCCCGATTTCTCCGACTACGCGCTCCGTCTGGCGAAGGAAGCAGATGGCAAGCCGGTCAAGGTCACCTGGACGCGGGAGGAAGACATAAGCCACGGGCCCTATCGGCCGGCCGCCATGGGGCGTTACAAGGCGGTGCTTGATGACGACGGCCTCCCGAAAGCGCTGGTCGGATCGGTTGCCGCTCCGTCGGTGGTCGGCAGCACGCTCGGGCGTTATTTCCCGGATCTCCCCACAGGCGGACCGGACAGCACTCTCATCGATGGAGCCTACAACCAGCCCTATGGCATCGCGAATTACCGCGTGGACGGCAGGAAAGTCGACATCGCCGTGCCAGTCGGCTTCTGGCGTTCGGTCGGCTTTTCCTACAACACCTTCATGCATGAGAGCTTCGTCGACGAGATCGCTCATGCCGGCGGTACGGATCCGCTTGAATTGCGGCGCAAACTCTTGCGCGATTATCCGGTGGCCCTCTCCGCCCTCGAAAAGGTGGCCTCGATGTCGGGTTGGGGCATAGCACCGGAACCCGGCAAAGCACGCGGCCTCGCCTTCGCCCTTTCCTTCGGGACCTGGGTCGCCCAGGTGGTCGAGGTCGCCGAAGCATCAGGCGACATCAGGATCGAACGCGTATGGTGCGCCGCGGACCCGGGGATCGTGCTCGATCCGTTGAATGTCAAGGCGCAGATGATGTCGGGCATCGTCTTCGGCCTGTCGGCCGCGGTCGGGCAGCAGATCACCTTCGCCGATGGCATGGTCGAGCAGTCGAACTTCCATGACTACGACGCGCTGCGTATCAATCAGTGTCCGCTGATCGAAGTGGAATTGCTCGAGAATGCACCGCGGCTGGGTGGCGCCGGCGAACCGGGAACGCCGCCCTCCATGCCTGCGCTCGGAAACGCAATCTTCGCCCTGACCGGCAAGCGCCTCCGGCGCCTGCCGTTCTCCGAAGAGGTAACGTTCGCCTGATGGCGCTCAGCCGCTCGTGCGGTCGGCGTGCCTCGCCAGACCTGAAAGCGCGAAGACGACGACGTTCAGGAACGAGACGGCGGTAAATACTGCCGAGAGGGAGGTGTGCTCCGCGACGAAGCCGATCACCGACGGCGCAAAGAGAATTCCGGAGTAGCCGAGGGTCGTCACCACCGACAGCCCGATGCCGGGAGCAAGCCCCGGTATGTTGCCGCCGGCGGAGAATGCGATCGGCACCATATTGGAGATGCCGACGCCGGCAACGGCAAACCCCAACAATGCGACGGTCAGGTTGGGAGCAAGGCCGGCGGTCACCAATCCGATGAAGGATGCCGCAGTGCAGAGGCGCAAGGTTCGGACGGCACCCAGGCGGTCGCGCACCAGATCGCCGGCAAACCGCATCCCCGCCATTGCGAGCGAGAAGGCGGCAAAGGCAAAGCCGGAGAAGGAGACTGACGCACCGAGCTCAGTGCGCAGATAGAGCGCTCCCCAGTCGAGCGTCGCCCCTTCCGGGATCATAGAAAAGAGCGCAACGAGCCCGACCAGCCACGGAAGCGGCGTCAAGGGCAGCCGTGCTTTCGTCCGCTGCTCGGAGACATGCGGCCGGTCGGCAAGGATGCTCGGGCGAGCGATCAGGAACAATATCAGCGCCGTAGCGACCATGAGCACCGAGTGTCCAAGGTCCCCGGTGACGGCGATCAGGTATCCCCCGAGGGCCGACCCCACCAGACCGCCGAGGCTCCAGAAGGCGTGACAGGAAGACATGATCGAGCGCCGCATCGCCCGCTCGACTTCAACCGCATTGGCATTCATGGCGACATCCATCGCACCGGTCAGCCCGCCGAACAGAAAGACAGCGATGGCGCCGGACCAGACACTATCGACCAACGAGATTCCGAGTAGCGTGGGGATGAACAGAATGGTCGTGACCTGAACGACCTGACGCGATCCGAAACGGGCGATCTGAAACCCGGCGATCGGCATCAGAAGCAGCGACCCTGCCCCGAAGACAAAGAGCATGATACCGAGGCCACTTTCGGAGAGGCCGAGGGTGCCGGCAAAGAGCGGAATCTTCGGTGCCCAGGATCCCATCAGCAGCCCGTTCAGAAAGAAGAGCAGGGATACGGCCCGGCGCGTTGCCGGGAAAAGGGAGCGCGTCGCTGTTCCAACTGCCGTCTCACATCGGGTTTCGGTCATGATTTCCTCCACTGCAAGCGCTTGCAATCTATTTAAATCGATTGAACTCGCAAGCAACACCTCCCTCAATCGCGCTCACATTTTGTTTCCCGCCGAAACGTCGAACGACATCGGACGGTCGCACCTAGGGCGCCGGAACGTGTTGTGAAGATTACTCGTGACGCAAATCCTGTTGCAAGCGGATCAACCATCGTATATACGAATATTTGTAGATAAAAGTCTTGTGGAGGTTTCCCATGTCTCTCGATCGTGCAGTACTCGCCTTCGCCGGCGTGATGGTTCTCCTGTCTGTCGTTCTGACGGTCTACGTCCATCCGCTTTTCGTCTGGTTTACCGTCTTCATCGGCGTCAATATGCTCCAGTCGGCATTCACCGGATTCTGCCCCGCCGCCATGATCTTCAAGAAGCTCGGCTTCCGTCCGGGAACGGCTTTCTGACGCAGTCCTGAAAAGGAAAAGCAAAATGTATCGCCCGCCGCTCGCTCGCCTGGTTGCGCTCGCCCTGACTCTCACCGCCTCCGCCGCCGCCGCAGAAACCCTGCAGGTCAAGCCGGTGACCATTCCCGAATGGAAGGCCGTCTACGGGCGCGTCGAAGCCCGCGACAGCGTGCCGGCGCGCGCGCGCATCGGCGGCACTGTCGTCGAACTGAAGGTCACGGAAGGCGACAGCGTCTCAACCGGTGACGTCATCGCGACCGTTCGGGACGACAAGATCGAGTTTCAGATCGCGGCGATCGATGCACAGCTCCTCGGCCTCAAGGCATCGCTCGACAACGCCCAGGCCGAACTCACGCGCGGCGAGGAACTGATCAAGCGCGGCGTGACGACCGCCCAACGGCTCGATGCACTCCGCACGCAGGTCGATGTGGTTCGCAACCAGATCGCCGCGGCCGAGGCACAGCGCTCGGTGATCGTGCAGCAGGGCAAGGAAGGCTCGGTGCTCGCGCCGACGACCGGCAAGGTCCTGACGGTACCCGTAACCCGCGACACCGTCATCATGGCTGGAGAAACGGTCGCAACGATCGGTGGTGGCGGCTTTTTCCTGCGCCTTGCGGTACCGGAACGCCATGCCGACCTGCTTAAGGAAGGCGCCACGATCGAAATCGACGGAACCACCGGCGAGCATCGCACGGGCCGCCTTGCAAAGATCTACCCCGAAATCGACAACGGCCGCGTGATCGCAGACGTGGAAGTCGACGCATTGCCCACGAACTTCGTCAACAAGCGGCTGCTGATCCGCCTGCCCGTTGGGGAACGGCAGGCTCTGCTCGTTCCACAAGCCGCAGTCACGAGCCGCTACGGCGTCGACTACGTCACCGTAAAGAGCGGAGAGGCGACCGCGGAACGTACCGTCGTGACGGCCAAGCCGATCACCCTTGAAGGCGTGCCGATGACGGAAATCCTGACCGGCATCCGGGCCGGCGACGAGGTCGTACTGCCATGAAAATCCAGAATCTGGGCATAGCCGGTGGGCTGACGAAGACCTTCATCACGTCGCCGCTGACCCCTCTGTTTCTGCTTGCTGCCTTCGCGCTCGGCGTCGTCGCCCTTATGACCCTGCCGCGCGAAGAGGAACCGCAGATTTCGGTTCCCATGGTGGACATCATGGTCCGCGCCGATGGCCTCAAGGCGGAGGATGCGGTCAAGCTCGTCACGGAACCCCTGGAGACGATCGTCAAGGGGATCAATGACGTCGAACATGTCTATTCGCAGACGGCCGACGATCAGGTGATGGTCACGGCGCGGTTCGTGGTCGGCACGTCCGGCGATTCGGCCGTTTTGCGCGTCCATGACAAGATCCGTGCGAATATGGGCTCCATCCCGGTCGGCATTCCGGAGCCGCTCGTCGTCGGCCGAACGATCGATGACGTGGCGATCGTATCGCTCACGCTGACACCGTCTCTCGAAAAAGGCGCTGAGGTTACAGCCAACGACCTGACGCGCATCGCCCGCGAGCTTAGGGTCGAGGTGGCGAAGATCGAGAATGTCGGCTTGAGCTATCTCGTCGGCGAAACCGGCGAGGCGATCCGCATCGCGCCGGACCCGGAAAAGCTTGCGCTCTACGGCATGACGCTCCAGCAGCTTTCCGGCAAGGTGACGGCGGCCAACCGGTCGTTCTCGACCGGCCTCGTGCGCGATGGCGGACAGCAGATCGAGGTCGTGGCCGGAGAGACACTCTCTACCCCCGCCGATATCGGCAACCTGCTGCTGACCACGCGCGACAACCGTCCGGTCTATGTCCGTGACGTCGCCGACGTCTCGTTCGTCACCGACACTGCCGAAGCACGCGCCTCCACCGTGACCCGTAGCGAAAGCGGCGAACTGAAGCGCGTTCCGGCCGTGACGCTGGCGATTGCCAAGCGCGCCGGAGCAAACGCCGTTCTGGTGTCGGAAGAGATCCTTCACCGTGTCGAAGAACTGAAGGGCAGCCTCATTCCCACATCCATGGATGTGGAAGTCACCCGCGACTACGGTGATACGGCCAACGAGAAGGCGAACGAACTGCTGTTCCACCTCGGGCTCGCTACCCTCTCCATTATCGCATTGGTGTGGATTGCGATCGGCCGCCGCGAAGCATTTGTTGTGGCCATCGTCATCCCGGTCACGATTCTGCTGACGTTGTTTGCCGCGAACCTCATGGGCTATACGCTGAACCGCGTCTCGCTCTTCGCGCTCATCTTCTCGATCGGTATCCTGGTCGATGACGCCATCGTCGTGATCGAAAACATCGCCCGCCATTGGGGTATGTCTGTCGGATCCGACCGGAGAGAGGCGGCGATCGAAGCCGTCGCGGAGGTCGGCAATCCGACGATCGTAGCGACCCTGACCGTCGTCGTTGCGCTGCTGCCGATGATGTTCGTTTCAGGCATGATGGGCCCCTATATGAGCCCGATCCCGGCCAATGCCTCGGCCGCGATGATCTTCTCCTTCTTTGTCGCGGTCGTCGTGACGCCCTGGCTGATGCTGAAGATCGCCGGCAAGGCTAAGCTGCATCACGACACCGACCACAGCTCAGGAGGCACGCTCGGACGGGGATATGCAGCGGTTGCTTCACCCATCCTGGCGTCCAAGAAGAGGAGCTGGATCTTCCTCCTTCTGGTCGGCGTGGCCACGCTCGGCTCACTGGCGCTCTTCTACACGAAGGACGTCACCGTCAAGCTGCTCCCCTTCGACAACAAGTCGGAGCTCCAGGTAACGATCGACCTGCCGGAAGGCTCCTCTGTCGAGACGACCGATGCCATCGCACAGGCCATCGCCAAGGTCGTCTTGGACACGCCGGAGGTCGTCTCCGTTCAGACCCACGCGGCGACCGCGGCCCCGTTCAACTTCAATGGTCTCGTCCGGCATGCCTATCTGCGCTCCAAGCCTGAAATGGGCGACGTTCAGATCAACCTGCTGCCGAAAGGGGAGCGCGATCGCTCCAGTCACGAGATCGCTCTCGATCTGCGCCAACGCCTTGCCGCACAGGTGAATGTCCCCGAGGGTACGTCGATCAAGGTGGTTGAGCCGCCGCCGGGCCCTCCGGTCATGGCCACGCTGCTCGCGGAGATCTACGGCCCCGACGCCGACACCCGCCGTACGACTGCGGAGAAGGTAAAGACAGCGTTCCGCTCGGTTCCCTTCATCGTCGATGTCGACGACAGCTACGGTCAGCCTGCCCGGCGTCTGCGTGCAACGATCTCGAGCGACGATCTCGATTTCTACGGCGTCTCGGAAAGCGATGTGTTCGATACGTTGTCGATCCTCAACGGCACGACGACGATCGGCTACAGCCACCGCGGTGAAGGGCGCGCGCCGATCCCAATCGAAATCACTCGACCGAAGGGCACGAAGGTTCTCGACGAGACCTTCCTTGCGACCCCCATCCCGGCGAATCTCCTGCCCGGCTCCCGATCGGTTGTCGAGCTTGGTGACGTCATCCGCGTGAAAGAAGAACAGGCCTCATTCCCGATCTTCCGCCATAACGGCCGTTACGCAGAGATGGTGACAGCGGAGCTTGCCGGGGACTTCGAGGCGCCGCTTTACGGTATGCTTGCCGTCCAGGACGCGCTGGACGCGCAGGACTGGACCGGATTGCAGAAGCCCGAGATCGCCCTGCACGGTCAGCCGGCCGACCAGAGCAAGCCGATCTTGCTTTGGGATGGCGAGTGGGAAGTGACCTGGGTCACCTTCCGCGACATGGGCGCCGCCTTCATGGTCGCGCTCCTCGGGATCTATATTCTGGTCGTCGCACAGTTCGGCTCGTTCAAGGTGCCGCTGGTGATTCTCACGCCGATTCCGCTGACTTTCATCGGCATCCTCGGAGGTCATTGGCTGTTCGGCGCTCCGTTCACTGCGACATCGATGATCGGCTTCATCGCGCTTGCGGGCATCATTGTGCGCAACTCGATCCTGCTGGTCGACTTCATCCGCCATGCCCGCACACCGGAGCGCCCGCTGACGGACGTGCTGATCGAGGCAGGTTCGATCCGCTTCAAGCCGATCCTGCTGACAGCACTTGCGGCGATGATCGGAGCGGCGGTCATCCTCACCGACCCGATCTTCCAGGGGCTCGCGATCTCGCTCCTCTTCGGGCTAGCGTCATCGACGCTGCTGACGGTCCTCGTCATCCCGGCGATCTACCGCGTCCTCCGGACCTGACGTGCCAAACGATAAAAGCAAACGCCCGCAAAGCGACTGCTTTGCGGGCGTTTCCTTATTCAATGGCTCGGCCGGATGGCGTTCATTTGGTCGGAAGCCAAGCCTCCGCGAGCTCGACCCAGAAGCTCGTACCGATCGGCAGGATATCGTCGTTGAAATCGTAACGCGGATGATGAAGCGGAGGATCGTTCGGCGTCCGCTGCGTGCCGACGAAGAAATAAGTGCCCGGCCGCTGCTCCAGCATGTAGGCAAAGTCTTCGCTGCCCATTGTCGGGCGCTCCATCTCGATGATCTTTTCAGATCCCGCAAACCGTGTCGCGAGCGCCCGGACGAAATCGGTTTCCGCCTTGTGGTTGATGGTGGCGTTGTAGCCACGTTCGTAGGCAACGGTCGCCGTCATGCCATAACTGGCCGCCTGCCCCTCCGCGATCCCACGGATCCGCTGTTCGAGCTGGTCCCGCACGTTGGCATCAAAGGAACGGACACTGAGTAACATCTCGGCACGTTCGGGAATGACGTTGCTGGCCCCGCCGGCGTGGAACGCGCCGACCGTCACGACAGTCGGATCAAGCGGATGGACATTGCGGGAGACAATCGTTTGCAGCGCCATGATGATGCTGGCGCCGGCGACGATGGGATCGGCCGTATCCTGCGGCTCGGCGCCATGTCCGCCCCGCCCGTTGACTGTGATCTTGCACTCGTCGACCGCTGCCATGATTGGCCCGTCGCGAAAAGCGAAATGACCGAAAGGAATCGTGGGGTCATTGTGGAGCGCGAAGACCGCGTCGCACGGAAATCTATCGAAGAGACCGTCTTCGATCATCAACCTGGCGCCACCGAAATTTTCCTCTGCCGGCTGGAAGATCAGGTGCACGACACCGTCGAAATTCTTCCGCTCGGCGAGAATCTTCGCAGCACCGAGCAGCATGGCCGTATGGCCGTCATGTCCGCAGGCGTGCATCACACCTGGGTTCTGGCTCTGATATTCGGCACCGGTTTCTTCGAGGATGGGCAAAGCATCGAAATCTGCGCGGATACCGATGCTTCTGCTGCTGCTTCCGTTGCGAAGCGTCGCGACGACGCCAGTCTTGGCGAGCCCACGTGTGACCTCGTAGCCCATGGCGGTAAGTTGAGCCGCGACATAATCGGAGGTCTCGAACTCGGAAAGGCCGATTTCGGGGTGCTGGTGGAGATAGCG
The DNA here is from genome assembly GCF_048159625.1 of Ciceribacter azotifigens. Classification (NCBI taxonomy): domain Bacteria; kingdom Pseudomonadati; phylum Pseudomonadota; class Alphaproteobacteria; order Hyphomicrobiales; family Rhizobiaceae; genus Ciceribacter; species Ciceribacter azotifigens. The sequence continues at coordinate 216,399 of NZ_JBLQTA010000005.1, forward strand.
TCGCGTTGCCACGATCTCGGGCATATAATTCGAAAAGCGTATCGTCATCTTTTCACGGGCTGTTGATTGAAAGGGGAAATCCGGACACCAGCGGTGATTCCGGCGAAAATGAAAGTGGCTCGCCGGCCGCGAACTCGACCGGCGAGACGGGTGAGTTTTGCACTTGTCCTGCAATTCTTCAAGCGTATAACCAGCCTGCGAAGCCAGTCGGCGCCCGAGGATTCTTCAAATGGCGGAGAAAAAGCCTACCCACCAGGCGCAGGAAATGCCGGTTCGGCGGAGCTTCCACCGCGCGGGGGAAGCCGAGCGACGAAAGGCCCTTATCCGGGCGACGCTCGACTGCATCAGCGAATATGGCCTGGAAGGCGCGACAGTTCGGCAGATTGCCGCAAGAGCCGGCGTGACCGGCGGCCTCATCCGTCACTACTTTTCGGGTAAGGACCAGATGCTGGAGGCCGCCTACCGCGAAATCATGGACACGATGAGTTCCGCCGCCTTTCATGCGCTGGAGCAAGCCGGCGACGACCCAAGAGCACGCCTGCACGATTTCATTGTCGCCAACCTGACGCCGCCGGTTACCGATCCCCGCACGATGTCGCTGTGGGCGGCCTTCATCAGTCACGTTCGGGTGGATCCGGGTTTTGCGAAGATCCAGCGGGAAAACTACCTCGCCTATCTGGCCGTCCTCCAGCAACTGGTGGAGAGATTCCTCGCGGACGCCGGGCGGCCCGCGCCCGCCGACACCTGCCGAAAGCTTGCCATCGCCATCAATGGCATGATCGATGGTCTCTGGCTTGAGGGTTCGTTGGCAGAGGACCTCTTCGAGGACGACCCTCTGCCCGGCATCGCCCTCGCAGCTGTGGAACTACTTCTTGGAGGTCTGAGCCTTTCGGAGAGTCGCGGCACCGATTCGGAAGCCTCCGGGCACTGAAGTAAAAGGGACAAAGGGGTCGGGGGCCAAGTCGCCTCATGCGGGCTTCGGCGCAATAGCTCTTGGCTACCGCTTTGAAATAAGGCATAAAAAAGCCAATTTTCCCGTAGAGGGCAGTCTATCTCCGTCTAGGTCCGGTTTTCTTTCACCAGCGTTATCCATCGGCGGCTTAAAGTTCGGTATCGGAACAAGAGCATGGCCGTCAGATTGGTGCGCGCGGGGACAGGGGCAGGTCAGGACAGTCCGGCAATCATCTTTATGACAGAACTCGAGAATATGTCCTTACCCATGACGCTGCTTACCTCGTCGCAAGATTTCGAGACGAAACAGATCGATCACAACGATTCGATCCGCGCTGCCTACTTCTCGAACGAAGAACTGTACGAAAGCGCAGCAGCGCTCGCACGCGACGGCGCCAGCGAATTGCCGGCCCTCTTCGCCTTCGACTTCTTCGCGCGCCATAAGGAGAACGAACGGGAAATCCTGCGGGTCTATCGAGCAACCGCCGCCGACGTCGAAAATGGCGCAACGATCACGCCCGCAGCCGAATGGCTGCTCGACAATCACTATGTCATCGAAGAGGCCATCCAGGAGGTCCGCCGGGACTTCCCGCGCCGCTTCTATCGGCAGCTGCCGACCATAAAGATCGGGGAATACGATATCCCGCGCACGATGGCGCTCGCCTGGCTTTACGTCGCTCATACCCACAGTACCGTATCCCAGGAAAGCATGACTGCGCTGGTCGAGGGCTTTCAGTCGTCGCAGACGCTGGAAATCGGCGAGCTGTGGGCGCTGCCTTCGATCGTGCGGTTCGTGTTGATCGAAAACCTGCGACGCATTTCGACGCGCGTCGACCGCTCTCGCCGGATGCGGCGAAAGTCGAACGAGATCGCAGACGAGGTCATCCGTCTCAACGACCCGTCTGCATGCAAGGAGCTCTTCAGTCGCATCGAGCCTCTGGCTGAGGACAACACCTTCGCCACCCAGTTCCTCTATCGCATGCGAAACGGGTCGCAGGACACGAGCTTTGCCGTCAATTGGCTGGAAGAACGCCTCGAGCGCTCGGGCCGCACTGCCGACGAGGCGATGACTGCCGAACACAATCGGCTCTCCTCGGGCAACGTCACCACGGGCAACATCGTCAAGAGTCTTCGTGAAATCGACGACAAGGAGTGGTCGGTCTGGGTCGAACAGGTATCGCAGGTCGACAAGATCCTCGGCCAGCACACCGACTACCACCAACTTGATTTCGGCTCTCGCAACGCCTACCGCAACACCGTCGAACGCCTCGCCCGTCGCTCGGAAAAGACCGAGATCGAGATCGCGCAGCTTGCAATCGACATGGCAGCCGCTTCCGCCCGCGATCCGCAAAGTGCCGACGCGCACTCCAATGTCGGCGGCTTCCTGGTGGGATCGCAACGAAAGCGCCTTGAACAGGCCATCGGCTACCGTCCACCGCTGCACCTGCGCATCGCCGATCTCGTGCGCCGCATGAACTGGATGGCGATCGCCATTCCCGTGATCGCCATCACGATCGCGGTCCTGGCAGCGGTCGGCTGGTTCCTCGCCGGTGCCGGACTTTCCTCACCGCTGATCCTGGTGCTGCTGCTGATGTTGTCGCTGCCGGCCTCCGAAGGCGCGACCGGCCTTTTCAATACGCTGGTGACCTTCATCGTCAAGCCGGCCCGCCTCACCGGTTACGAATTCAAGGATGGCATTCCGGAAGACGCGCGCACGCTGGTCGTCGTACCCTGCCTGATCGCCCGGCGCGATGACGTCGACGAACTTATCCGCAATCTCGAGGTTCATCACCTCACGAACCCTCGGGGTGAAATCTCCTTCGCCCTGCTCAGCGACTGGCGTGACAGCGCGGTGGAGGAGACGCCTGCGGATATCGAGATCCTGGAATATGCAAAGCGTGAAGTAGCGACCCTCAACGCCCGCTACGCCCACGATGGAAAGACGCGCTTTTATTTCCTTCACCGCCGTCGGCTGTTCAATCCGGCTGAGGGCGTCTGGATGGGCTGGGAACGCAAGCGCGGCAAACTACACGAGCTCAATCTCCTGCTGCGCGGCGACCGCGATACGACTTACCTGCCCGGCGCCAACATCGTGCCGGAAGGCGTCCAGTACGTCATGACGCTCGACGCGGACACCCGGCTCATGCGGGATGCGGTGACGAAGCTCGTCGGCAAGATGCACCACCCGATCAATCGGCCCGTGCACGATCCGGAAACGGGCCGGGTCGTCAGCGGCTACGGCGTGCTGCAGCCCCGTGTGACGCCGTCCCTGACCACCGGCGAAGACGCTTCGGTCTTCCAGCGCGTTTTCTCGATCAACCGCGGCGTCGACCCTTACGTGTTCACGGTGTCCGACGTCTATCAGGACATTACCGGCGAGGGTACTTTCACCGGCAAGGGCCTTTATCATGTTGACGCCTTCGAACGTGCGCTGAAGGGCCGCATCGATGAGAACACGGTCCTCAGCCACGACCTGCTCGAAGGCTCGATGGCAAGGTGTGCTCTCGTCACAGACGTCGAACTCGTCGAAGACTTCCCGACCCGCTATGAGGTCGAGATTTCCCGCCAGCACCGTTGGGCACGCGGTGACTGGCAGCTGCTCCCCTATATCTTCGATCCCTCGCGCGGCATCACCGCGCTCGGTCGATGGAAGATGGTCGATAATCTTCGCCGCTCCCTGACGCCGATGGCGTGGTTCCTGGCCTCGGCGATCGGCTGGTACGCCATGACCCCGGTCGGAGCGGCGATCTGGCAGCTTCTGCTGATCTTCTGCATCTTCGTCGCGCCGACGTTGTCGCTGCTCTCGGGCCTCGTTCCGCGCCAAACCGATATCGTTCCCAAGGCCCATTTCCAGTCTCTCTGGTCCGAGGTCCGGTCCGCCAATGCGCAGGTTGCCCTCCGCATTGTCTTCATCGCCGACGCCGCGTGGATGATGGGGGACGCGATCGTTCGCTCTCTCTATCGCCTCTTCGTCAGCCGCAAGCTCCTGCTCGAGTGGCGCACTGCCGGTAGCATCCAGTCCGTCGCCCAGGGGAGCCCCCTCTCCTATTACCGGTCGATGCGACATGCACCTGCGCTCGCACTCGCGGCAATCGGCCTAGCCTCTCTATCCGGCAATTACGGCTTCCTGATCGGCTTGCCGTTCGCGATCTTCTGGATCCTGTCGCCCGTTGTCGCATGGTATGTCAGCCAGTCGGCAGAGACTGAGGATCGCCTGTTCGTGCCTGAAGAGGTCACGATTGAGTTGCGCAAGATCGCTCGCCGGACCTGGCGTTACTACGAAGCCTTCGTGACTGCCGAGGACAACTACCTGCCTCCCGACAACTTCCAGGAGACCCCGGAGCCGGTCCTTGCCCGCCGTACCTCGCCGACCAATATCGGCGTCTATCTGCTCTCCGTGGTTTCGGCGCGACATTTCGGCTGGATCAGCTTCGAACAGACGATCGAGCGGCTCGAACAGACAATCGCGACCGTCGAGAAGATGGAGAAATACCGCGGCCATCTCTACAACTGGTACTATACGGATACGCTGAAGACACTCGGGCCGCGCTACATTTCGGCCGTCGACAGCGGCAACCTTGCCGGCCATCTCATCGCCGTCTCGTCCGCCTGCCGGGAATGGGCCGAGGCGCCTTCCGCGCACCTGCAGGGTAATCTCGACGGCATCGGCGATGTCGGAGGTATCCTGCTGGAAGCGCTTGCCGAACTGCCGGACGATCGCAAGACCGTGCGCCCGCTGCGCCGCCGCCTCGAAGAGCGCATCAACGGTTTCAATAACGCGCTTGCAGCCGTCAAGCGCGAACACGAGTTCGCGTCCATTCGAGTCATCAATCTCGCGGTGCTCGCTCGCGACATCCAGAAGCTCGCTTCGACCCTCCACCACGAGGTGCGCTCCGAACAGAGCAAGGAAGTCACGCGCTGGACGGAGTCACTGGTGGAGTCCTGCGAGGCACATATCTCCGACAGCACGTTTGACCTTTCCAACATCGAACCGCTCCGTCAGCGGCTTACGGTCCTGCGCGACCGCGCCCGCGACATCGCCTTCTCGATGGATTTCGGTTTCCTGTTCCGTCCCGAACGTCGCCTTCTGTCGATCGGCTACCGCGTCGACAGCCGCGAACTCGACGAGGCCTGCTACGACCTGCTGGCCTCCGAAGCCCGCCTCACAAGCCTTTTCGCCATCGCCAAGGGAGATCTCCCGACCGAGCACTGGTATCGCCTTGGCCGCCAGGTCGTGCCGATCGGCGCCCGCGCCGCCCTGATCTCCTGGTCCGGCTCGATGTTCGAATATCTGATGCCGCCGCTCGTGATGCAGGAGCGGCAAGGTGGCATTCTCAACCAGACGAACAATCTCGTCGTCCGGGAGCAGATGAATCACGGGAAGCGCCTCAACATTCCCTGGGGTATTTCGGAGGCCGCGTTCAACGCACGCGACCACGAACTGACGTACCAGTACACCAATTTCGGGGTCCCGACCCTCGGGCTGAAGCGCGGCCTCGGCCAGAACGCGGTCATCGCGCCCTATGCGTCGATCCTGGCCAGCCAATACTTCCCCAAGGCTGCCTTGGAGAACCTCGAGAGGTTGCGCAAGCTCGGGGCGTTGGGCGCCTACGGCTTCCATGACGCTGTCGACTTCACGCCAACCCGCGTGCCTGAAGGAAAGACCTGCGCGGTCATCTACAATTATTATGCCCACCACCATGGCATGTCGATTGCGGCCATTGCCAACGTCGCCTTCAATGGCCGTCTGCGTGAACTCTTCCACTCCGATCCCGTGATCGAGGCGGCGGAACTCCTGTTGCAGGAGAAGGCGCCGCGCGAAATCCCTGTCATGAGCGCGAAATACGAGCCGCAGACCCCCGGCAAGGGTCAGGCCGATCTTCTGCGACCCGAAATTCGCACCATCGTCGATCCCGCGACGAAGGACCGCGAAGTGGTCTTCCTGTCGAATGGACACTACTCCGTCATGCTCACAGCGACCGGCTCCGGCTTCTCGCGGTGGAACGGCCAGGCCGTTTCACGCTGGAAGGCGGATCCGACCGAGGACCACTGGGGCACCTTCATCTTCTTGCGCGACATGGGAAGCGGCGAGTGGTGGTCGACCACGGCGACGCCCCGACGCGCCGAGGACGAGAAGACCAAGGCAATCTTCGGGGACGACAAGGCGGAATTCTTCAAGACCGTCGGCGATATTTCGAGTTCCGTCGAGTGCATTGTCGCGACCGAGCACGACGCCGAAGGCCGCCGCGTCACACTCCTCAACACCGGACCCGAAGACCGGTTCATCGAGGTGACGTCCTACCTCGAACCGGTTCTCGCCTTCGAAGACGCCGACAACGCCCACACGGCATTCTCGCGGATGTTCATCAAAACCGAGTTCGGCCGCCGTCGCGACGTCATTCGTGCGGAGCGCAACAAGCGCAGCCCCTCCGATCCGGATATCTGTGTCGCACACCTCGTTGTCGACAATGCAGGCCCGGGCAGGCCGACCGAATTCGAAACCGACCGACGCAAGTTCCTCGGTCGCGGCCGGAACCTTGCCAATGCCGCGGCCTTCGACCCGGGTGCGACGCTCACGGGGACCGAGGGTTACACGCTCGATCCAATTCTCAGCCTGCGCCGGGTCGTGCGGGTGCCTTCCGGCAAGAAGGTCAGCGTGATTTTCTGGACGATTGCGGCACCGAGTCGACCGGACGTGGATCGCGCCATCGAGCGCTATCGTCACCCTGATGCTTTCAGCCACGAGCTGGTGCATGCCTGGACGCGCGCGCAGGTCGAGTTGCGGCACATCGGCATCACCTCGCAGCAGGCCGCCGCATTCCAGCATCTCGGACGCTATCTGGTCTATCCGGATAACCACCTGCGGGCAGACCCGGAAACCGTCAGGACCGGGCTGGCGTCGCAGCCCGCGCTGTGGCCTCTGGCGATCTCGGGAGACTTCCCGATCTTCGCGCTCCGCATCAACGACGACATGGATATGGAGATCGCACGCGAAGCGCTGAGCGCGCTTGAATTCCTGCGTCGACGCGGCGTGGTCGCCGATCTTGCGGTCATCAACGAACGGGCAACCTCCTATGCGCAGGACATGCAACACGCGCTGGAACGGCTCGCTGAAAACCTGCGCTACAGGCAGGCCGACGGCGGGCGCCAGCACGTGTTCACCGTGCGCAATGACCTCATGGAGGAGGGCACGACCCAGGCTCTGGTGGCGGCGGCCCGCGTCGTCCTCCATGCCCGCAACGGTAAGATCGTAGACCAAGTCAATCGCGCGGTTTCCCTGTTCGCCACACCTCGGCTGCCAGAGGGCGCCGAACCCGACTGGAGCGGGCTGCCGCCCGCTCAACCGCGTAAGGCGCAGGACGTTCTTCCGGCGGAGCAGAGCGATCTACTTTTCTGGAACGGCTTCGGCGGTTTCGACAAGGACGGCACCGAATACGTCATGCGTCTCGGTGCCGACGGAACAACGCCCCATCCGTGGATCAACGTCATCGCCAATGAACAGTTCGGCTTCCACGTATCGGCCGAAGGCGCCGGCTTCACCTGGAGCCAGAACTCGCGCGACTATCAGCTGACACCGTGGAGCAACGATCCGGTCACCAACCGACCGGGCGAGGCTTTCTATCTCGCCGACCTTGTGAACGGTAAGACGTTCTCGCCCTTCAGCACGCTCAACCTCGACGAGACGAGCCGTTACGAAACGCGGCACGGCCTGGGCTACAGCGTGTTCAAGAGCCGGCATGACGGACTAGAGCTCGAACTGACCCAGACGATCGACCGCGGGCGTCCGGTAAAGCTGTCGCGGATGGTGATACGCAATACCGGCAAGGCAGTCCGCACCTTGAGGGTCTACGGCTATGCCGAATGGGTTCTGGGCAACAATGCCCAGAAGACAGCTCCGTTTATCCTGTCCTCGTTCGACGAGGAAACGGGAGCGCTCTTCGCGACGAATCGTTATGACATCAACTATCCGGGCCGCATCGCCTTCCTCGCCGCAAGCGAGCCCGCCGCAAGCTACACGGCCAGCCGCCGGGAGTTCATCGGACGGAACGGTTCGATCGAACTGCCGCAGGCGGTTGCACGGCAATCGAGGCTCTTGAACTCGATCGAAACCGAAGGCGATCCGTGTGCCGCACTTGCCTTCGATATCGAAGTGCCTGCCGGTGCAACTAAGGAAGTCTGCTTCTTCCTTGGCGATTGCGCGAGCGCTGCTGAAGCAAGCAGACTGATCGCCGAGATCCGCCACGAAGGCGCCGCAAACATGCTGGAGACGCAGCAGGCGTTCTGGCGTGACTTCACCGGCAGACTGCAGGTAAAGACGGGCGACAAGTCGTTCGACTGTCTGGTCAACGCCTGGCTGCCCTACCAGGCACTGAGCTGCCGGCTGCTGTCACGCGCAGGCTTCTATCAGGCAAGCGGCGCCTATGGCTTCCGCGATCAGCTGCAGGACACGCTGGCATTCCTCACCGTCGATCCGAGCCTGGCCCGGCGGCAGGTTCTGAACGCGGCCTCCCGGCAGTTCGTCGAAGGCGACGTACAGCATTGGTGGTTGCCGCAGACCGGCGCCGGCGTGCGCACCCGAATCTCGGACGACGTCGTCTGGCTCGCCCATGCCGTTGACAGATACGTCACCGTGACCGGCGACAGGGCGATCCTTGAGGAGCAGATTTCGTTCCTCGATGGGCCCGCATTGCCGGAAGGCGAGGCCGACTCATTCTTCTTGCCGCAGCCGACGGAAGATCGCTTCAGCCTTTATGAGCATGCCGCCCGCGCCCTTGATCTGGCAGTCGCCCGTACCGGCGTTCACGGTTTGCCGCTGATTCTCGGCGGCGACTGGAACGACGGCATGAATCGCGTCGGCCACAAGGGACAGGGCGAGAGCGTCTGGCTCGGGTGGTTCCTAGCAGGGACTCTGAAATCATTCCTTGCCTATGCCGAAGAGCGCGGCGACAGCGCCCGCATCACGCGGTGGACGGCGCACCTTACAGAACTCGCCTCCGCTCTCGAGAGTGCCGGGTGGGACGGTGAATACTACCGCCGTGGCTATTTCGACGACGGCACCCCACTGGGGTCGGCCCAATCGGAAGAATGCCGCATAGACTCGATCGCCCAGTCCTGGAGCGTTCTCTCGCATCAGGCTCCGCCGGAGCACGCGGCGGCGGCCGTCGACGCTGCCGTCGCGAAACTGGTCGATGATGAGGCCGGCATCATCCGGCTTTTCACCCCTCCCTTTGAGAAGACGGCGGCGGATCCGGGGTATATCAAAGCCTATCCGCCGGGTGTCCGCGAAAATGGCGGTCAGTACACGCATGCTGCCATCTGGCTCGGCTTGGCGCTTGCAGAACTCGGTCGCGATGCAGATGCGTGGCGCTGCTTCAATATTCTCAATCCGTTGAAACATGCCCTCGACAGGGACGCGGCGGAACGCTACCGCGTCGAACCATATGTCGTCGCGGCGGACGTCTACGGCGACGAGGCCTATCTCGGACGAGGCGGCTGGACCTGGTACACCGGCTCGGCAGGTTGGCTCTATCGCTTCGCGGTCGAGGGTATCCTTGGGATTACCAGACGGGGCGACACACTGTTCGTCCGTCCGTGCCTGCCTCCCGAATGGAAGGGCTTCGAAGCAAAGCTCACGATCGCCGGGCGCGTGTATGGCCTCGCCGTCAAACGGTCGGAAGACGGCGGCTACGAGGTAGCCGTCGATGGAAAGAGGCTGGCGGACGATGAAAGCGGCTTCACGCTCGCGAAGTCCAAATAGCTCCCGCACCGACACCGGGAACCAGAACGCAAGCGAGACATACGAACTGAAAAGCCCCGGAGATCACTCTCCGGGGCTTCGTTTTTCCAAACTGCAAGATTGGTTATCCTTCGAAGACGACCAGCAAATCCTTGGCGTCGATCTGGTCTCCTGCCCGCACCAGCACCTCGGCGACGACGCCGTCCCGGTCGGCATGGATCGCCGTCTCCATCTTCATCGCTTCGATGGACAGCAGAACATCGCCGGCCTTGACCTTGTGGCCGGACGAAACGGCAACCGTCGAAACGACCCCAGGCATCGGCGCTCCGATATGGGCCGGATTACCCGCTTCCGTCTTGCGACGAACGGCGCCGGCTGCGGCTCCGTGAGTACGGTCCGGCACCTTGATGCGGCGCGGTTGCCCGTTGAGCTCGAAGAAGACGGTAACCATTCCCTTGTCGTTGGCGATGCCGATCGCCTGATTGACGATGACCAGTGTCTTCCCCTTCTCCAGATCGACGAAGAGCTCCTCGCCGGCCGGCAGGCCGTAGAAATAGTTCGGCGTGGGGATGACTGATACCGGGCCATAGGTCTCGGCGGCGAGTGCGTAGTCTGTGAAGACCTTCGGATACATCAGATAGGATGCAAGCTCGAAATCGGTGACCTTGCGCTCGAGCTTTTCCTCGATCGCGGCACGTTCGGCCTCGATGTCCGTTTCGGCGAGAAGCGAACCGGGACGCACGGTGTAGGGTTTTTCGCCCTTCAGCACCTTCTTCTGCAAGCCTTCCGGCCATCCGAGCGGTGGCTGCCCCAGATCGCCCCTCAGCATGGACACGACCGACTCCGGGAAAGAAACATCCTTCTCCGGATTGACCACGTCCTCCACCGCGAGGTCCTGGCTGACCATCATCAGTGCCATATCACCGACGACCTTGGAGGATGGCGTCACCTTCACGATATCTCCGAACATCTGGTTGGCATCGGCGTAGGCCTGCGCCACCTCATGCCAACGCGTCTCGAGACCGAGCGAGCGGGCCTGCTCCTTGAGGTTCGTGAATTGTCCCCCCGGCATCTCGTGCAGGTAAACTTCTGAGGCAGGTCCCTTGAGATCGCTCTCGAAGGCGGCGTACTGATTGCGAACTGCTTCCCAGTAGAAGGATATGCGGCGGATCCAGTAGGGGTCGAGTTCAGGGTCTCGCTCCGAGCCGCGCAGAGCCTCGACGATCGAGCCGAGGCAGGGCTGCGAGGTGTTGCCGGAAAGCGCATCCATCGCCGCATCGACGGCATCGACACCCGCATCCACGGCGGCAAGAACGGTCGCGGCGGAAATCCCCGAGGTGTCATGAGTATGGAAATGGATGGGCAGGCTCGTCGCCTCGCGGAGGGCCTTGAACAGGATCTTGGCCGCAGCGGGCTTGAGGAGCCCCGCCATATCCTTGACGGCGATGATATGGGCGCCCGCCTTCTCGAGCTCTGCTGCAAGCGCAGTGTAGTATTTGAGATCGTACTTCGCGCGCGCCTCGTTCAGGATATCGCCGGTATAGCAGATCGCGGCCTCGCAGAGCTTGTTCTCCTCGGCAACGGCATCCATCGCAACGCGCATGTTGTCTACCCAGTTCAGGCAGTCAAAGACGCGGAAAAGGTCGATGCCACCTGCCGCGGCCTGGCGGACGAAGTATTTTACGACGTTATCGGAATAGTTCTTGTAGCCGACGCCGTTAGCGCCGCGCAGCAGCATCTGCAACAGCAGGTTCGGGGCACCCTCACGGATGAGCGCCAGACGCTCCCATGGGTCCTCGGTCAGAAAACGCATCGAGACATCGAAGGTCGCGCCACCCCAGCACTCCAGCGAAAGGAGGTTCGGCAACGCACGGGCGTAGGTACCGGCCACACGGGCGATGTCGAAAGTGCGCATGCGGGTTGCAAGCAGCGACTGGTGGCCATCGCGCATCGTCGTGTCGGTCACGAGGACACGCTTCTGGTCGCGCATCCATGCCGCAAACTCCACCGGGCCCAGTCTGTCGAGCAACTGCTTCGTGCCGTCTGGAACCTCCCCTTCGATGAACGGCACAACTGGATCGGCCGCGTCCTCGGGGGGGCGCGGACGGCCTTTGACTTCCGGATGACCATTTACCGTAACGTCGGCGAGATACGTCAGCAGCTTGGTTGCACGGTCCTGGCGCTTCACCTGTGCGAAAAGTTCGGGCGTCGAGTCGATGAAGCGAGTCGTATAGCTATTGTCTCGGAATTTCGGATGGCCGATGATCGCTTCGAGAAAGGTGAGGTTCGTCGCCACGCCACGGATGCGGAATTCGCGCAACGCGCGGTCCATCCGTCGGATAGCCTCTTCGGGCGTTGGCGCCCAGGCGGTCACCTTTTCCAAGAGCGGATCGTAGTAGCGCGTGATGACGGCCCCCGAATAGGCGGTGCCGCCATCCAGGCGAATACCGAAGCCGGTCGCTCCGCGATAGGCCGTAATGCGGCCGTAGTCGGGGATGAAGTTCTGCTCCGGATCTTCGGTGGTGATCCGGCACTGCAGCGCATGCCCATTGAGACGGATATCTTCCTGCTTCGGAACGCCGGATTCGGGCGTGCCGATTGCATGCCCGTCGAGGATATGGATCTGTGCCTTGACGATATCGATCCCGGTCACCGCCTCCGTCACCGTATGCTCGACCTGGATGCGCGGGTTGACCTCGATAAAGTAGAACTTGCCGGTGTCGGCATCCATCAGATACTCGACGGTACCGGCACCGACGTAATTGGTCGCACGGGCGATCCTCAGCGAATACTCGGCGAGCTCCTGGCGCTGGGCCGCGGTCAGATAGGGTGCCGGAGCGCGCTCGACGACCTTCTGGTTGCGGCGCTGGATGGAGCAATCACGTTCGTAGAGATGCACCGCATTGCCGTACGTATCGCCGAGGATCTGGCTTTCAACGTGGCGGGCGTTCTCGACCAGCTTTTCGAGATAGACCTCATCCTTGCCGAAGGCTGCCTTGGCTTCGCGCTTGGCCTCGGTCACTTCGCGGGCGAGGTCCTTGGGATCGCGGATGGCGCGCATCCCGCGCCCGCCGCCACCCCAGGAGGCCTTCAACATCACCGGATAGCCGATCTCTTCGGCCATGCGGGCGACCTCTGCCATGTCGTCGGGCAGCGGCTCGGTCGCCGGCACCACCGGCACGCCGACGCTGATTGCAAGATTGCGGGCTGCAACCTTGTTGCCCAGCTGGCGCATGGTGTCGGCCTTAGGTCCGATAAAAGTAATGCCTGCAGCATTGCAGGCATCGACGAATTCCGGACTTTCGGAAAGGAGGCCATAACCAGGATGGATCGCGTCGGCTCCCGAAAGCTTGGCGACACGGATGATTTCATCGATGGAGAGGTAACTCTCGATGGGGCCGAGATCACGGGCAAGATGCGGGCCGCGCCCGACCTGATAACTCTCGTCCGCCTTGAAACGATGCAGGGAAAGCTTGTCTTCCTCGGCCCAGATCGCGACTGTTTTCAGTCCCAGTTCATTCGCCGCACGGAAAACGCGGATGGCGATCTCGGATCGGTTGGCAACAAGAATCTTGGAAATGGTCAAATCGGTCTCCTCAGTCGATCGGCCACGGGCATGCTGCACCGCGAAATCTCCTTATCCTGTTGTCACAGGAAGTTCAATTTGTCCGACCGACTGGGGGAAAAATATGGCGTCTCAGGTTATCAGGCCGAGGCGGAACGCGAGCGCAACGACGTGCTGGCGATTCTTCGCATTCAGCTTGTCCTGAATGCCGTTCATGTACCAGTCCACCGTGTGGTTCGAGATCTTGAGAATCCGGCTGATGTCGTTTGAGGTGAGACCATCGGCCAGATAGTTCAGGACCTCCATTTCACGACGCGTCATCCGAGTTTCGACCTTGCTGACGGACTCGAGTTCGCCCGACTGGCGCCGCAGCTCCATTAGCCGCCAAAAGGCCTTTTTCGCAACGGCTTCGAACAGCGTCATCTCGACGGGTGAAAGCTCGACGGGTTTGCCGCCGACCGTCATGTTGCCGAGCAGGCCGTTACGGCCGTGGATCGGAAAGATATAGCCGTCTTCCAGCCCGAAGCGCTGAGAATCGGCCATCATGCGTTCCATGCGCTTGCGATGAGGGTCACCGCGGAAAACCGATATCGTATCGCGCCACCGGAAACCGCGTTGCGCCTGACCGAGGTATCGAACTGTCGGATCGATGAGGACATATTTCTTGGCGATGTACGTCTCCGGCCACCGCTCGGGCCAACGGCCCGCCAGCACCAGTCTCATCGGATTCTCGTTCGGTTTCGGTTGCCGGACGACCCCGTAGTAGTCGAACTGATAGTGGTTCAGCAGCTTCTCAAGCTCCGCCGTCAGATCCTCGGCATTCTTGCATTCGTCAGCCACAACCAGGAACTGAACGATCTGGTTTATGCTCATCTGTATCCCCTCTGACGCGCCGCGGCATCCATCTTCGGAATGCCTCCGGATATTTCCACGAGCTCTTGTGTCATGCGGTGAAGCTAGACTACCAGATTCGGTTAGGATGCCCTTAATTACGACATGCAAAATCTTGTCATGCAATCGAAAACTGGCTAGCGGAGACCCGCTGACTTATAGTGGTTCCTGCCGAAATTACGCCCGACAGGTCCGGTTATGCTGGGACGCACGGACGCGACCCGTTCGACGAAGCACCACAACGAACTTGCTTTGCCCGAAGGACGCGAACCACATGTATACGGCAACGCGCACGAATTGAGAGAACACCATTGTCTTTGTTTCAAGTCTATATAAAAGCGCTGCGATATCTCGCAACCTATCGGATGAAGGTCGCGCTGGTCGTCGTCGCCAACATCATCCTGGCCGTCATAACGATCGTGGAACCGGTGCTTTTCGGACGAATCGTCGACGCGATTTCGGAAAAGCGAGATGCCAGCAGTATCCTTATACTGTGGGGATGTTTCGGCGTATTCAACACCATCGCGTATGTGCTCGTTGCTCGCGAGGCTGATCGCCTGGCGCATGGTCGCCGTGCCGACCTTCTCACGGAAGCCTTCGGACGCATCATCTCGATGCCGCTGAATTGGCACCATCAACGCGGAACCTCCAACGCGCTCCACACCCTGCTTCGCGCAAGCGAGACACTGTTCGGACTCTGGCTCGAGTTCATGCGCACACACCTTGCGACAGCCGTTGCGCTTGCGCTTCTGCTTCCGACGGCACTCTCGATGGACTTCCGCCTGACAATCGTGCTGGTGGTTCTGGGTGTGCTTTACATGATCATCGGCAAGACGGTGATGAACCGCACGAAAGAGGGCCAAGCTTCGGTCGAGAGGCATTATCACACCGTCTTCTCACATGTGAGCGATGCCATCAGCAACGTCTCGGTCGTACACAGCTACAACCGTATCGAAGCCGAAACACGGGCGCTGAAGCAATACGCCGAACAACTGCTGGCCGCCCAATACCCAGTCCTCGACTGGTGGGCAATTGCCAGTGCCCTGAACCGCATTGCCTCGACCATCTCCATGCTGCTCATCCTCGTCGTCGGGACGATTCTCGTCCAGGCGGGCGAACTGAAGGTCGGCGATATCATCGCCTTCACCGGTTTCGCGGGACTTCTGATCGGACGTCTGGATCAGATGCGCGCCTTCGCCACGCAAATCTTTGAAGCCCGAGCAAAGCTGGAAGATTTTTACCAACTCGAAGACTCTGTCCAGGAGCGCGAAGAACCCGCCGGTGCCGGTGAACTTACCGATGTTCGGGGCGACGTCGAGTTCCGAAACGTGTCTTTCGATTTCGCCAACACTACCCAAGGCGTCCACGACATTTCCTTCAAAGTGAAGGCCGGACAGACGATCGCCATCGTCGGCCCGACCGGAGCCGGCAAGACGACGCTGATCAACCTTCTTCAGCGCGTGCATGAACCGCAGGCCGGGAAGATCTTCATCGAC
This sequence comes from Ciceribacter azotifigens, assembly GCF_048159625.1. Taxonomy (NCBI): domain Bacteria; kingdom Pseudomonadati; phylum Pseudomonadota; class Alphaproteobacteria; order Hyphomicrobiales; family Rhizobiaceae; genus Ciceribacter; species Ciceribacter azotifigens. The sequence continues at coordinate 232,039 of NZ_JBLQTA010000005.1, forward strand.
GGGGTCGATATTTCCACCGTCACCCGCAAGTCCCTGCGCCACTCGATTGCGACGGTGTTCCAGGACGCAGGCCTGCTCAACCGTTCGATCAGCGAGAACATCCGAATCGGGCGTGAGGATGCGACCGACGAGGACGTCCTGAAGGCGGCGGAGGCAGCGGCGGCGGCCGAATTCATCGACAGCCGCCTAGCAGGCTACACCACCCAGGTCGGCGAGCGCGGCAACCGCCTGTCTGGCGGTGAGCGCCAGCGAATCGCGATCGCGCGCGCGATCCTCAAGAACGCGCCGATTCTCGTGCTTGACGAGGCGACGAGTGCGCTCGACGTCGAGACCGAAGCGCGCGTAAAGGCTGCCATCGACCGACTGCGCAAGGACAGGACGACCTTCATCATCGCGCACAGGCTTTCCACGGTTCGCGAAGCCGACATCGTTCTCTTCCTCGACCACGGCAGAATCGTCGAAAAGGGTGGATACGACGAACTGAGCGCCGGCGGCGGCCGCTTTGCCGCGCTGCTGAAAACCAGTGGCCTGCTGACAGAAGAAAAGAACGTCTGACACGCCGGAAAGCGACGACTGCCGGCCCGCCGGACAACAGGTTTCCCAGGGAGAGCGACTTGCAGGATTATTCTTTTGATCTGACCGGCCGGACGGCACTTGTCACCGGGTCCTCGCGTGGCCTTGGTTATGCCATCGCCCGGGCGCTCGGCCATGCCGGCGCATCCCTCGTCATCAACGGGACCAACACGGCGCGCATCGAGGAAAGCGCCGACAGTCTGAGAGCCGACGGCCTTTCCGTCAGGACTGCCGCCTTCGACGTGACAAACGAGAAGTCGGTGGTCGAGGCATTCACGACGCTGGACGCCGAGGGACTGAAGGTCGACATCCTTGTAAACAATGCCGGCATCCAGCTTCGAAAGCCGATGATCGATCTGTCACTCGAAGAGTGGCGCTCGGTCATCGACACCAATCTTACAAGCGCCTTCATCGTCGGGCGCGAGGCGGCCAGACGCATGATTCCGCGTGGACGCGGCAAGATCATCAACATCGGCTCGCTGATGAGCGGCCTCGCACGGCCCACCATAGCGCCCTATACGGCCGCCAAAGGCGGTATCAAGATGCTGACGCAGGCGATGACCGCCGAATGGGCCGCACACGGTATCCAGGCCAACGCGATCGGTCCGGGCTACATGCTGACCGATATGAATCAAGCCCTGACCTCCGATCCCCAGTTCGACGCGTGGGTGAAGGCGCGCACTCCGTCCCGGCGATGGGGTAAGCCCGAGGAACTCGTCGGCACGGCGATCTTTCTCGCCTCCTCCGCCTCCGATTATGTCAACGGCCAGATCATCTACGTCGACGGCGGTATGAGCGCGGTCATCTAAAGGCGGCGGAGGACGCTGGCCTCCGCCGGAGAAGGTCAATGATTATGCCGCGGCAGCTTCTCGGCCAGCTTCCGGAAGTCCGGCGCCCCTTCGATCACCGCGCCGTCGGACAGCTGGGTCACCGTCTGGCGGTAGATCATCTGCCAGGGGGTTGCGTCCGCAGGCACCGCGGGCAGGCCTTCCGTCTTGCGTCTTGCGATCTCGGCTTCGTCCACCAACGCATCGCAGCGGCCATTGTTGAAATCGATGCGGATGACATCGCCATTCCTGAGCCAGGAGAGCCCGCCACCCGCCGCACTTTCCGGAGAGGCATTCAGGATCGACGGACTGTCGGCCGTTCCGGACTGACGTCCGTCGCCGATCGTCGGCAGGCTCATGATGCCGCGCTTGAGGAGAGCATCCGGCGGCTGCATGTTGACGACCTCGGCCGAACCCGGCCAACCGCGTGGTCCCGCGCCGCGAATGACCAGAATGGTTTTCTCGTCAATTCCGAGCTCGGGATTGTTGATGTTGCGGTGGTAGTCTTCGGATCCGTCGAACACTACCGCCTTTCCTTCGAATACGCCTTCTCGTCCCGACTCACGAAGATAGCGGGCGCGAAATTCCTCCGAAACGACGCTCATCTTCATGATCGCGAAGTCGAAGAGGTTGCCTTTGAGGACGAGGAAACCGGCGCGCTCCTTGAGCGGCGCGTCGAACGGGCGGATCACCTCGCGGTCACACGCCTCCTTTCCTTCAAGATTTTCCGCCATCGTCTTGCCGGTCACCGTCGGACAGCCGCCGTCCAGCTTGCCGGCTTTCAGGAGCTCCCACATGACGGCGGGGACCCCGCCTGCGCGATGGAACCGTTCGCCGAGATAGGCGCCGGCGGGCTGAACGTTCGCGAGAAGCGGGACGTCATAACCGTAAACCTGCCAGTCTTCCGGATGGAGCTCCACACCTGCGTGCTTCGCCATCGCCGCAAGATGCGGCTGTGCGTTCGTCGAACCACCGATCGCCGAATTGACGCGAATGGCGTTGAGAAAGGCCTCACGAGTGAGAATGTCGGAGGGTTTCACGTCGTCGAGCACGAGTTCGACGGCGCGGCGCCCTGTCCGGTACGCCATTTGCCCACGTTCGCGGTAAGCCGCGGGAATGGCCGCACAACCGGTCAACGACATGCCGAGTGCCTCGGCCATTGCGTTCATGGTCGAGGCTGTCCCCATCGTATTGCAGTGGCCGACGGAAGGCGCGGAATCGAGCGCTGTCTCCAGAAACTCCTCGCGCGTTATCTCGCCCGCCGCATATTTGCGCCGCGAGCGCCAGATCACGGTGCCCGAGCCGACGAGATCACCGTCATGCCAGCCATCGAGCATCGGTCCGCCGGATAGCACAATAGCCGGGATATCGACGGTCGAAGCCGCCATAAGGGAAGAGGGCGTGGTCTTGTCGCATCCCGTCGTCAGGACGACCCCGTCCAACGGATACCCGTAGAGGATTTCGACGAGGCCGAGATAGGCAAGGTTGCGATCAAGCGCTGCCGTCGGACGCTTGCAGTTTTCGAACAGGGGGTGTGTCGGAAACTCGATCGGAATGCCCCCGGCATCACGAATGCCGTCCCGGACGCGTCGGGCCAATTCGAGATGGTGGCGATTGCAGGGATTGAGATCGCTGCCGCTCTGGGCGATCCCGATGATCGGTTTTCCGGACCTGAGTTCCTCCGGGGTGATACCGTAGTTCATGAAACGCTCGAGGTAGAGCGCCGTCATGTCCGCGTGATCCGGGTTGTCGAACCAATCCTGCGAGCGCAATCTGCGCCGCATGTTCCTGTCGTCAGTCATCGTCATCACCTTATGCCTTTTGCCCATTCAACCGTTCGAGGTGGAGAAGCAAGGCACTGTGATCCTGCTCTCCACCGCCGCCGGCGACAAACTCGGAAAAGTCGCTCCGGACCTGCTCCGTCAGCGGCAGATCGAGCGAATACTGCTCGGCCATTGAAGCCACGGCGTCCAGGTCCTTCAATTGCAGTCTGGAAGGTCCGCCTGGTTTGAAGTCACGGGCGATCATCCGGCCACCGTGCAGTTCCAGGATCCGGCTTTCGGCAAATCCTCCGCGTATTGCCTCCCGGAACTTCTCCCGCGAGGCACCACCAGCCTCAACCAGTACCATGGCCTCAGCCACCGCTCCGATCGTGATCGCAACGATCTGCTGGTTGGCAAGCTTGCAGATTTGCCCCGCGCCGCTCGGACCGACATGGGTTACCCGACCGAGCGCGGCAAAGACAGCCGAAAGACGCTCGACGACCGCCGCGTCCCCCCCGGCCATGATCGCCAAGGTGCCGGCCTCTGCTCCGACGACGCCCCCGGACACGGGCGCATCGAGATGGTGTATCCCGCGCACTGAAAGCCGCGCTGCGTGGTCCTTCGCGATCGGCGGAGCGATCGAACTCGTATCGACCAGAACGGTGCCGGGCCGAAGGGCGTCGGCGCAACCTGACGTGAAGACAACGTCCTCGACCGCCTTGCCGTCACTCAACATCGTGAACACGACCTCGGCACCCCGCACGGCATCCGCCGGCGTCGCAGCGACGTCTGCCCCTGCCGGACGCAGGGCTTCCGCTTTCGACGTGTCCCGATTCCAGACCGTCACTTTGAAGCCGGCACCGAGCAGGCGTCGGGCCATCGGCGCTCCCATCAGACCCGTTCCGAGAAATGCGATGCGCGAAGGCCGATCCTGGCTGGTGTCGCTCACAGCTTTCCTCCCATTTCGTCTTCGATGTGAACGCGAATGATCTCATCGAACGACTTTTCGGCAACAAAGCCAAGAGCTGTCGCGCGCTTGGCCTCGAAGCCCGGCGCCCAGCCGGCAACCATCTTCATGATCATCTCGTCCGGTTCTCGCCGGATAAGCCCGACCGCCTTGTCGCCGGCAACGCGCCGGAGTGCCTCGATTTGCTCGCCGACGGTCGCACTCAGTCCTGGCATGGAGAGGTTCCGTCGCGGGCCGACCTTTTCGAGGTCGATCGTCGCACCATGAACAAGGAAGCCCACTGCCGAACGCGGCGAGGCGTGCCAGTGGCGAACATCCTCACTGACCGGCAGAATGGCCTCCTGCCCGGCCAGCGGCTCGCGCAGAATGCTCGAAAAGAAGCCGGAGGCAGCCTTGTTCGGCTTCCCAGGCCGGATGCATATCGTCGGCAGCCGTATTCCGATTCCGTCAAAAAAGCCGCGGCGGCTGAAATCCGCCAGCAACAGCTCACAAATCGCCTTCTGCGTTCCGTAGCTGGTGAGCGGCGTCGTGTGGAAATCGTCAGGAATCGGATAGGGCAAAGGCGCGCCGAAGACGGCGATCGACGATGTGAAGACGACGCGCGGCCGATAACCGTCCTCGTTGTTGATCTCCCGAATCGCATCGAAGAGATAACGGGTGCCATCGAGATTGATGCGATAACCCTTGTCGAAGTCGAGTTCCGCTTCACCGGAGACGATTGCCGCAAGGTGGAAGATGACGTCGGGCCGGCCGGCTACAAGCCTGCGCGCCGTACCTGACGCTGAGAGGTCAGCAATCTCGGCCACGACAGTGCCGCCATACCCCACGGGCGCCTCCGGCTGCACCACATCCACCAAGGTCATCGCCTCGACCGGATGACCTCCGAGGTGGCCCGATGCAGCGAGATGCCCTGCCAGCTTGCGTCCGACCATGCCTGCTGCGCCAATAATGAGGACGTGCATGAAACCTCTCCTCCAGGGCGCACCGGATCGCCCGCGAAATTATGTTGTAAGGTTGTCTGATAACCTTATATGGTTCGTTTGAGAATAGACGATTTAACGCCCCGATCCAGACCCGAAGACCGTGAAAGCGTGAAAATGCACAGCCCCCACACTACAGCCGATCTGCAGGCTGCTCTCCGTGCCCGCCTGGGCGATGCCGCGGTCCTCACCGAGGCGGCCGCAATGCTGCCCTATTGCCGCGATTGGCACGGCGACGTCACGAGCAACGCCGTCGCTGTCCTGCGCCCCCGCTCAACCGGCGAGGTCTGCGACGCCGTCCGCACCTGCCGGGAACTCGGCCTTTCGATCGTTCCGCAAGGCGGCAACACCGGGCTGGTTCTGGGCGCGATCTCGGACCGACCGGAAACTCAGGTGATCCTCAGTCTGGAGCGGATGAAGGCCGTGCGCTCGCTCGACCCTGACGACTTCTCCATGATCGTCGAAGCTGGATGCATTCTTGCCGAAATCAAGGAGATTGCTGCCTCGAAGGGGATGTTCTTTCCTCTCGCGCTCGGAGCACAGGGGAGCTGCCGGATCGGCGGCAACGTCTCGACCAATGCCGGCGGCATAAACGTTCTGCGCTACGGGATGACGCGGGAACTGGTACTCGGCCTTGAGGTCGTGTTGCCGGACGGAACGGTCTTCGACGCCCTCTCCACGCTCAGGAAGGACAACCGCGGAATCGATCTCAAGCAATTGTTCATTGGTGCTGAAGGCACGCTGGGCATTGTCACCGCCGTCGCTCTTAAGCTGACACCGTTTCCGGATCGGGTGGCCACGGCCCTGCTCGGGTTGAACTCGCTTGAAGACGTTATGCGACTGTATCGTCGCGCACGGCGAGATTGCTGTGATCTCATGTCCGCCTTCGAGTTCATGCCTCCTATTGCCTTCACACTCGCCCGGGAGGCCATGCCCGATCTCGCAATGCCGATCGGCGGAAACTGCCCCGTCTACGTATTGATGGAGATCTCCGGCTCGGGCCTCGTCGACATCGACGACCTGATGCAGCGTTTCCTGGAGAATGTGCTGGAAGACGGGCTGGTGCTCGATGGTGTGATCGCCGCGTCAGCCGCCCAGGCGCGCAACCTGTGGCTCTTCCGGGAGGGAATGAATGAGGGTCAGGCGCGACGCGGAACGCATTTACGCACCGATATTTCGGTGCAGCTATCGCGCCTTCCCGACTTCGTGAGGGAAGCCGAGGCAGCTGTCGCGGCTAACACACCGGATTGCACCTGCGTGTCATACGGTCACGTCGGCGACGGCAACGTGCATATGAACGTCCTTCCGCCCGCAGGCTTGCCGGCTGCCGAACGATCGAACCGCATCCACGCAGCCAAGAAGGTGATCAACACCGTGCTCGATCGCTATCATGGCAGCATCAGCGCCGAACACGGCATCGGTCGGCTGAAGCGCATCGACTTCGAGGAACGGCTGCCCCATGTTCAGCGCCACTTGCTGACCGCAGTCAAGAAGGCGATTGACCCGAGAAGGGTCATGAATCCGGGATGCCAATTGAATTTGAAGGAATTATCGTAGAATAAGCGAGGGTTGTTCGAGAGGCAGTGTTTTCCATGGCGATAGACTTCGGCCAGATCAGGCGAAGCGAGCATCTACCGGCGCGAATTGCGAGCCACATTACACGCGAGATCGGTGAGGGTCGCATCAAACCGGGCGACAAGCTGCCGACCGAGCACATTCTGGCCAAGGCCTTCGGCGTCAGTCGATCGGTGGTGCGCGAGGCGATCGCACAACTGCGAAACGAAGGGCTCGTTGAAACCCGTCAGGGCGTCGGCGCCTTCGTGCGGGATATGCATGCGCGGCCGACGATCCGGATCGAGCAGGAGGAACTCGTCGACCGCGAGAGTTTCCGCAGCCTGTTCCAGCTCCGCATGCCGCTCGAAATCGAGGCCGCGAGCCTTGCCGCCGTTCACCACGACACCGAGGACATGAAGCAACTTAACGCGGCGCTGGACCAGATGACCGGGGCGGAAAAATGGACAGAGCAAGGCATCGTTGCCGATCTCGCCTTCCATCGCGCTGTCGCCGCCGCGACCCATAACGAATATTTCCCGCTCTTCATCGGCTTTATCGCCGAACGGATCAGTCACGCGATCAACGCGGCACGCGCAGCGGCCGTGCTTGAGGAAATTGTCGAGGCGACAATCGCCGAGCACGTCGTGATCCGCGACGCCGTCGCACTGCGTGATCCTCTGAAAGCACGCGACGCAATGCGCCAGCACCTGCTCGGCGCCGCATCCCGGCTCGATCTCACGCTCGAGACCTTCTAGCGGCTGGGAGCGGTAGCTTCACACGGCAGATCAAGGAAGCTCCGCCGGTAGGCCGTGCCGCGATCGGAGCGGGTAATTTTCCTGCCTTCCGCTTCTTTCGACGCTGGACATGAGCAACACGGAGTAATAGAAAATCAGCGGTAATGTTGTCTGACATCCTGACAATACGGCAACGAGCCCGCTTCTGGGCGAGCTTTTGAAACGGAAAGCTGGGGGAGGAACAAGGATGAACAATGATCGTATCCTTCGCGCGGAGACCATCCTGCCTGAGGAGGCCGATGCCCTGCTGGTCGGTCGCGTATGGTCGAATGCCGCCGGCGGCCCCTGCCCCGTCCTCGTCTCGAACAACCGAATCCTGTCTCTGACGTCGCTGGCAGCCACCATGGCGACACTGCTCGACGCTGAAGATCTGATTGCGAGATTGCGCGAGCCGAACGCCTTCCCCGACCTCGGATCGCTCGACGATTTCCTATCTGGTCGAGCAGGGACTCTGCTCGCGCCCGTCGACCTGCAGGCAGTCAAGGCCGCAGGGGTGACCTTTGCCGACAGCATGCTCGAGCGCGTGATCGAGGAGCAAGCCAAGGGCGACCCACTTCGCGCTCAGGAAATCCGCTCACGCCTCGCACCGGTTCTCGGAGACAGCCTGCGTGGTCTCGTTGCGGGCTCGCCACAGGCTGCGAGCGTGAAGGCTCTGCTTCAGGAGATGGGTCTGTGGTCACAGTATCTCGAGGTCGGCATAGGACCCGATGCCGAAATCTTCACCAAGGCCCAGCCGATGTCTGCGGTGGGCTGCGGCGCGCTCGTCGGCCTTCATCCGATCTCCTCCTGGAATAATCCGGAACCCGAGGTCGTTCTCGCCGTTCGGGCCGACGGGCGGATCGTCGGCGCAACACTCGGCAACGACGTCAACCTGCGCGACGTCGAGGGACGGTCGGCACTTCTGCTCGGGAAGGCCAAGGACAATAACGCCTCCTGTGCGATCGGACCGTTCATCCGCCTGTTCGACCAAGCTTTCACGCTCGATGACCTGCGGCGCGTGAAGGTATCACTCACGGTAAAGGGCGAAGACGGCTTCCAGATGTCAGGTGAAAGCCCGATGGAAGCAATAAGCCGGTCCCCCGAGAACCTGGTGTCCCAGATGCTGAACCGCAGCCACCAGTACCCGGACGGCGCGGTACTCTTCCTCGGCACCATGTTCGCACCTGTGAAGGACCGCCACGGCGCTGGCCTCGGCTTTACCCACGAGATCGGTGACCGCGTCGAAATTTCGACACCCAAGCTCGGCCGCTTGGTGAATTGGGTGGAACGCAGCGACGCCTGTCCGGAATGGACGTTCGGCACAACCGCCTTGATCCGCAATCTGGCTGCCCGCGGCCTTCTGGACAGGGTTTGAGGGCGATGCAGAAGATAATCGATACGTTCTATCGCGTCCTGGAAGTGCTGCTGATCTTCTTTCTGTCGGCGATGGCGGTGATGGTCTTCGTCAACGTGGTCATGCGGTATGGCTTCAATTCCGGCCTCAACGTTTCCGACGAACTCTCGCGCTATTTCTTCGTCTGGCTGACTTTCGTCGGCGCCGTCGTGGCATTTCGCGAGCACGCCCATCTCGGCGTTGAGACTCTCGTCGTGCTGTTCGGCCGCAAAGGCCGGATCATCTGCATGATCCTCTCGAACATCGTCATTATCGCGGTATCGGCAATCTTCTTCTGGGGCACCTGGAAACAGGCACCTATCAATGCCAGCATGACCTCACCGGTCACCAAACTGCCGATGATCTGGGTTTACGGAATCGGCTTTTTCACCGGCGCCGGCGTCGTGTTGATCGCGCTCGAACGCCTTTTCCGCCTGCTGACAGGCCGTGTCACCGAGGAAGAGATCTCCGCCTTCGTCGGAGAAAACATGTCGCTTGAGCATTTGTCGGAGCGCGCCTGATGACCTTGCTCGTCTTCATTGTCTCTCTGCTCGGCGCCATGGCGGTCGGCGTCCCGGTGGCCTTCGCATTGATGTTCTGCGGCGTCGTGCTCATGTGGTTCATGGGCATGTTCAACACCCAGATCATCGCCCAGAACATGATCGCCGGCGCAGATACCTTCACCCTGCTCGCCATTCCATTCTTCATTCTCGCCGGTGAGCTGATGAATGCCGGCGGGCTGTCGCGGCGCATCATCGATTTCGCCATCGCCTGCGTCGGTCATATCCGCGGCGGCCTCGGCATTGTCGCCATCATGGCGGCGGTCATCATGGCCAGTATCTCCGGTTCTGCCGCCGCAGACACGGCAGCGCTTGCGGCCATCCTCATTCCGATGATGGCAAAGGCCGGCTACAACGTCCCGCGCTCCGCCGGCCTCATTGCCGCCGGCGGCGTCATTGCTCCGGTCATCCCGCCGTCGATGGCTTTCATCGTCTTCGGCGTCTCGGCCAATGTCTCGATCACGCAGCTGTTCATGGCGGGTATCGTCCCCGGGCTGATGATGGGCATCGCGCTGGTCGTCACCTGGCTGCTCGTGGTGCGCAAGGACAAGATCGAGGCCCTGCCGCGCGCTCCGATGAAGGAACGCGTTGGTGCGACGGGCCGGGCGCTCTGGGCACTCGGCATGCCGGTCATCATTCTCGGCGGCATCAAGGCCGGCATCGTGACACCGACGGAAGCGGCCGTGGTCGCGGCCGCCTATGCCCTCTTCGTCGGCATGTTTATCTACCGGGAACTGTCGCCTAGAGAGCTGCCGCATGTCATTCTTCAGGCAGCCAAGACGACGGCCGTCATCATGTTCCTAGTATGTGCTGCGCTCGTCTCGGCGTGGCTAATTACAGCGGCGAACATTCCGGCCGAAATTACCGGTTATATCGAGCCCCTCATCGATCGCCCGATCCTGCTGATGATCGTCATCATGCTCGTCGTGCTGGTCGTCGGTACCGCACTCGACCTGACCCCCACCATCCTGATCCTGACGCCCGTTCTGATGCCGATCATCAAGCAGGCGGGGATCGATCCGGTCTATTTCGGGGTGCTGTTCATCATGAATACCTGCATCGGGCTGCTGACCCCGCCTGTCGGTGTCGTGCTGAACGTCGTCAGCGGCGTCGGACGCGTGCCGCTCGGCAAGGTGACGATCGGCGTCGCACCCTTCCTGCTCGCGCAGGTCATCGTTCTCTTCGCCCTCGTCGTGTTTCCGGATCTCGTCATCGTACCGGCCCGATGGCTGCACTGACTGCGGCCGAGACTTGCCACTTCATCTAACTCAATGGGAGGATACCATGAGAAGACTGCTACTTGCCACAACTGCCATCGCATTCGCATGCTCTGCCGCCGCGCCGGCATTCGCCGAATATAACGACCGCAATATTCGCGTTTCCAACGGGATCAATGCCGACCACCCGGTCGGGAACGGCATCGAAGCGATGCAGAAGTGCCTCGATGAGAAGTCCGGCGGCAAATTGAAACTGACCGCCTTCTGGGGCGGCGCGCTCGGCGGCGACCTTCAGGCGACCCAGGCCCTGCGCTCGGGCGTTCAGGAAGCCGTCGTCACCTCGTCCTCGCCGCTGGTCGGCATCGTGCCGGCTCTCGGCGTGTTCGACTTGCCATTCCTGTTCGCCAGCGCTGATGAGGCCTACAAGGTTCTCGACGGCGACTTCGGCACGCAGATGAACAAGAAGCTCGAAGAAGCAGGCCTCATCAACCTCGCCTACTGGGAAAACGGCTTCCGCAACCTGTCGAACTCCGTTCGCCCGGTCACCAAGTGGGAAGACTTCGAGGGCATGAAGGTTCGCGTCATGCAGAACAACATCTTCCTCGACACCTTCCAGAACCTCGGTGCCAATGCCACTCCGATGGCCTTCGGCGAAGTGTTCTCGGCGCTGGAAACCAAGGCGATCGACGCGCAGGAAAACCCCTATGTGACGATCGACACGTCGAAGTTCTACGAAGTGCAGAAGTACGTCACCGAGACCAACCACGCCTACACGCCGTTCCTGTTCCTGTTCTCCAAGGCGATCTTTGACACCTATGCGCCGGAAGAACAGGCAGCGCTTCGTGATTGCGCTGTCGTCGGCCGTGACGAAGAGCGCAAGGTCATCCAGGACCTGAACAAGAAGTCGCTGGAGAAGATCAAGGCCGCCGGTCTCGAGGTCAACACCCTGTCTGCCGAGGAACAGGCTCGCATTCGCGAGAAGTCCATGGTGGTCTATGAAAAGCACAAGGCCGAGATCGGCGCCGACGTCGTCGACGGCATTCTGGCCAAGCTGGCGGAGATCCGCAAGTAAGCGGCTCCCCGACCGACAGAAAGGCGGCCGTGCTCCTTCACGGCCGCTCTCCAGACGGAAAAGCCCACGGCGGTTGTCGTGGGCTTTTTGTCATCCGGGCGTCCGGGGTTGCCAGCGCGCATGAAAAAGGGCCGCGTCGTCGCCGCGGCCCTTTCGTCACCCGTCAATCCCTCCGTCGATAGGATCAGGGCACGTCGAGCGGGCGATCGGGTTGGCGCCGCTTCAACTGCTGTTCGCGGAAGAAGATGAACATACCGGAGCCGACGATCAAGGCGGCGCCCAGCAACATGGTCAGGCGGGGAACGTCGCCGAAGAACATCCAGCCGAACAGGATCGCCCAGAGCAGCAGCGTGTATTGCAGCGGCGCGACGGTCGCTGCATCCGAGATCTTCAGTGCGCGGTTGACCAGCATGTGGGCACCCATGGCGACGACGCCGAGCAGTCCGAGCAGGGCAACTTCGGCAACCGAGGTCAGCGGCGTCCAGTCGAAAGGCGCAAACACCAGCCCGGCAAGTCCGGCCCCGCCGACCTGGAACAGGACCAGCGTCTTGTCGGGCGTGCCGCGGAGGCTGCGGCCCGAAAGCAGCATGAAGGCGAAGGCAAAGGTACCGAGAATGGAGATGATCGCCGGCATGGTGAACATGGCGCTCGAGGGCTCGAGTGTGATGATGACGCCGACGAAGCCGATGAAGATCGCGCTCCAGCGGCGCCAGCCGACCTTTTCGCCGAGCAGCAGCGGCGAGGCGGCGGCGACGTAGATCGGTGCTGCCAGCCAGTAGGTCATCACGTCGGCAAGCGGCAGGTACATGACCGCGTAGTAGAAGCAGAACACTTCCATGGTCGAGAAGACGACGCGCGCGAACTGCATGAGCGGTCGCTCGGCCTCGACGATCGGCTTCTTTCCGGCGCGCCAGAGGAACGGCGCGAGAATAAGAAGGGCGGCGATGCTGCGGATCAGGATGACCTGGCCGAGGCCGTAACTGGCGACGAGCCATTTGCCCATGGCATCATTCAGCGCGAACATCAGCATGCCGAGCAGCATGACCGCGGGGCCAGCCATGGCACGGTATCGGCTGCCGCCCAAGGCTGTTTCAGTCGTCTGTGTCATTGGTTTCTTCTTCCGTCTGGTTCGTACGTCGTTCAGATGCTGGACGCGTCGGAGATGCGGCGGGAGACCGCGAAGGCCCGCTCGAGTTCGGGATTGAGTTCCATGCCGAGACCCGGGCCTGGCGGAACCGTAATCATGCCGTTCTTCACCTCGGGGAGGGCGGTCACCAGATCCCGGTACCACGTGCGGTAGAAGGCGCGCACGCTTTCCTGCACCAGCGCATTGGGTGCGTTGAGCGACAGATGCGTCGAGGCGCACAGCACCACCGGGCCGGTGCAGTCGTGCGGCGCGACCGGCAGATGCCAGGCCTCGGCCATGGCGGCGATCTTTCGCGCTTCCGACAGGCCGCCGCACCAGGAAATGTCGAGCATGACGACGCCGGCAGCGCCGGTCTCCAGGTAATCGCGAAAGGCCCAGCGCGAGCCGAGGGTTTCAGACGCGGAGATCGGCGCCGGCGAAACCTCGGCATAACGCTTGAGGCTGGACAGGCTATCCATCTTGATCGGATCTTCGTGCCAGAAGGTCTGGAACGGCGTGAGCGCCTTGGCGATCTGCATGGCCGGCAGGAGCTGCCACATGGAGTGGAACTCGACCATGATGTCCATCTTGTCGCCGACGGCGGCGCGAATCTTCTCGAACGGCTGCAGCGCCTGTTTCAGATCCGCCATGGAGATGTATTGGCCCCGCGACTTCTCGGCGGCGGCGTCGAACGGCCAGATCTTCATCGCCGTGATGCCGTCCTCGAGCAGCGAATGGGCCAGTTCGTCGGCGCGGTGGAGGAAGCCGTTCAGGTCGTCGTAGTCGCGTCCCTCGGAAAGCCCGTAATTTGCAGTCGTCTGCCCGCTCGTCTTCTTGATGTACTCGGTTCCGGCACAGGTGTTGTAAGTGCGGATCTCCCGCCTCGTGAAGCCTCCGAGCAACTGTGCGATCGGCTGACCTGTCGCCTTGCCGAATATATCCCAGAGCGCGATATCGAAGGCGGAATTGCCCCGTACTTCGGCACCCGAGGAGCGAAAGCCGAGATACCCGACGAGATCGGCTGCAAGCCGATCGATTTCCAGCGGGTCGCGACCGATTACCCGGGGCGCGATGTATTCATGCACGTAGCTTTCAACGGTTTCCGCACCGAAGAAGGTCTCCCCCAGGCCCGTGATGCCTTCGTCCGTGTGAACCAAAAGCCAAAGCAGATTGGCGCGCTCGGCCACGCGCACCGTTTCGAGTGCCGTTATCTTCATAAGTTTTCCTCAAATCAGTCCGGCAATCAGAAGCGCCTTTGTGCTGTCGTCGAAGTGCCGGTTCATGGGATCAACGGCGATCCTCGGATCGCCGGCGGCGATTGCCTCGGCCAGTTCCACATGCAGGCGGGCCACGGTCCGCCGATCCTCGTCGCGCGCCCGGCTGCGCCAGCCGATAGGCCAGGTTTCGCGCATCACCCCGCGGAAGGCTCCAACGACCAGTGCAAAAACCGGATTGCGCGACGCTCGTGCGATGGCCAGATGGAAAGCGATGTCGTGTTCCATGACCAAGGAAGGCTCGTCGAAATCCTGTTCCATGGCCCGGGCGTGGGTGAGTATCTCGTGCGCTTCTGCATCGGTACGGCGAAGCGACGCCAACGCGGCCGTGCGACCTTCAATGGTTCGACGGGCATCATAGATGTGCTGTACGCCGATCTGATCGGTAGTGACGCCGTGCGCCATCATCATGGCCATCATCTCGTCGTCGAGTTGCGCAACGGCCGGACGCTTCCCGGCTCCGAGATCGACCAGACGAAGGGCCGCGAGCGAACGAAGAGCCTCCCGGATAACCGTGCGGGAGACGTGAAGTTCTCTGGTAAGCACGGATTCTGCCGGAAGACGATCGCCGGGCTTCAACGCGTTCTCCCGGATGAACCGGGTGATCGCCGTCATCGTGACAGCAACAAAGTCACCGGATGATGCCGCGGCCGGTTGCAAGGTGGCACCCTGATCCACATGAGTCTCCTACGTCTTCCGAAAGACCTATAATACAGCTTTGCAAAAACATAGCCTCGCCTCGACAAAAAATCAGCGCCTTCCGATCAGCTTTTCCATGTTCGCCTATGTCTATCTGATGGCGGCGCAGTTGAACGTCGCGACGTGTCGACCGGAGATTGGACGAGCGGCACTCCGCTCGCTGCTGGAAAAAGCGTTGCGCCACGAGGGGCGGAACCCACCTACCCACCTGTCGGAGCCCTTACCGACCGACGATGTGAAGGGCGTCGGACCGCTGATGATGGCGGAGGCCGAGCGTCTCCTCCTACGGTCGTCCGCGCTCGCCGACTGACGATAGGACCCGGACGACTCCGATACTTCCAACGTCACCGCCAAACGCCCTCGCTTGATCGACTGAGGAGCGACAATCGAACGCTCGCGTATGCGGACGATGGCAGAAACGCCGTTGTGCGCGCGGTTGCGAGATGCCACTATTTCCGGTGAGAGTGCCGACGCGTGACGTCCGGCAACGCGCTTCAGGAGGGGACACTTTGATGATCAACGCCTTTCGGACGACCGGACGTCGTCTGTCGAACAGGCTTCTCTTCGGTTTCGTGGCTGCGGCCATCCTTGCTGCACCGGCGACTGTCCTCGGCGGGATATCCGACAGGTCGCTCGTTCTCGGCATGGCAATCGAGCCGATCGGGCTTGACCCCACAATCGCTGCGCCCGTCGCAATCGGTCAGGTTACGTGGCAGAACGTCTTCGAAGGTCTCGTCACCATCGACCACGACGGCAATATCAAGCCTCAGCTTGCAAAGAGCTGGACCATTTCCGCCGACGGTCTTACCTACACCTTCAAACTGCAACGGAACGTGATCTTTCACGACGGGGAGACGTTTGATTCTGCTGTCGCGAAAGCGTCTCTGGAGCGCGCCCGCGGCGCAGACTCGGTCAATCCGCAGAAGCGCTTCTTTTCATCGATTGCGGCAATTGAGACGCCGGACGCAGAGACGCTCGTCCTGAAGCTCGACGAGCCGGCCGGCAGTCTGCTCTACTGGCTCGCATGGCCGTCGTCCGTGATCGTGGGGACCAGGACCGCTGAAAGCGACAAGACGACACCGGTCGGGACAGGTCCGTTCCGGTTCGTCCGGTGGGCGAAAGGCGACAAGGTCGAACTCGCCGCTAATCCGGACTACTGGAACAAGGAGGTGTCGATCGGACTGGACAAGATCACGTTCCGCTTCATATCGGATCCGCAGGCCCAGGCGGCCGCCCTGAAGTCCGGCGACGTCGATGCCTTTCCGGAGTTCGGCGCGCCGGAGCTCGTCGGTAGCTTCGAGAACGACCCGAACCTGACGACCGTCATCGGCAACACGGAACTCAAGGTCGTCGCTGGCATGAACAATGCCCGAAAACCGTTCAACGACAAGCGTGTCCGCCAGGCGCTGATGATGGCGCTCGACCGCAAGACACTGGTCGATGGTGCCTGGTCCGGCTTCGGAACGCCGATCGGAAGCCACTACACACCGAACGATCCGGGCTTCACCGACCTGACCGGCATCTATCCCTACGATCCGGAAAAGGCCAGGGCTCTGCTTGCGGAAGCCGGTTATCCCGATGGCTTCAGCTTCGTGATGCGAGCGCCGCAAATGTCTTATGCCGCCCGCAGCGCTGAGATCATACAGGCCATGTTTGCGGAAATCGGCGTGACGATGACCATCGAACCCACGGAATTCCCTGCGAAGTGGGTGCAGGAAGTCTTCAAGAATGCCGACTACGACATGACGATCGTCGCTCACGCCGAGCCCATGGACGTCGACATCTACAGTCGCGATTCCTACTACTTCAACTACAAGAATCCGATACTGAACGACCTCATCAGAAAGGCGGAGCAGACAACCGATCCGGCTGCACGAGATGCGATCTATGGCGATGTCCAGAAAGTCCTCGCGGAGGATGTACCTGCGCTGTACCTATTCGTGATGCCCAAGCTCGGAGTTTGGAACAAGGGGATCGAGGGGCTTTGGCGGAACGAGCCGATTCCCTCGAATGTGTTGACGGACGTTCGTTGGAAAGAATGAGTACTACTCTCGGGAGGACCGTAAGCGAGCGCCGGTACGCAATGCGCGTCGGCGCCGGCGGCGAAGCAGAGCAAGGCCTTGGCCTCGCCACCTGCGCCGGTACGGGAGATCTGCAATGCTATCTCTACTGACGCGTCGAGTGGCAAGCCTGCTGCTGACCCTTCTTGCCGTGTCGGTGCTTGTCTTCGTCGTCATGAACGTGCTGCCAGGCGACACCGCAGCGATCATGCTCGGTACATCGGCCAGCCCGGACACGCTTGCCGCCTTGCGCAACGAACTCGGGCTCGATCAGCCGCTCCTGCTTCGCTATTTTATGTGGCTTGCGAATGCCGTTCGTGGCGATTTCGGCACCTCCTATGTCTACGGCGTTCCGGTTTCGGAACTCCTTTCTGAGCGTCTTGCAGTCACCCTTCCTTTGGCCATTATTGCGGTCGTCCTCTCGGTTGCGATCGCTGTGCCGCTCGGAGCCCTTTCTGCAGCCCGGCGCAGTTCCGCCTTCGACCGTGTCGTCGGCGTTCTCTCGCAACTCTTCATCGCGGTGCCGGGCTTTTGGGTCGCGTTACTATTGATTCTCTTCTTTTCCGTCCGCCTCCGCATCATGCCGTCGGGTGGTTTCCCAGGCTGGGAATCGGGCCTTTGGGCGGCGTTGAAACCGCTCGTCTTGCCGGCCGTCGCACTCGCCCTCCCGCAGGCCGGCGTTCTGACCCGCGTAACCCGCACGGCCGTCCTCGAGGTGTTGAACGAAGACTATGTGCGCACCGCCCGCGCCAAGGGCCTTCCACAAAGAGTCGCGCTTTGGCGGCACGCCGTTCCAAACGCCATGGTTCCGGTCATTACGATTCTCGGCCTGCAATTCACCTTCCTCGTCGCCGGCGCGATCCTGGTCGAGAATCTCTTCAACCTGCCGGGGTTGGGCAGGCTCGCCTACCAGTCGCTGATGCAACGGGATGTCGTCGTCTTGCAGGACGTCGTCCTGTTCTTTGCCGGCCTCGTGGTGATCGTGAATTTCCTGGTCGATCTATCCTACCTCTTTCTCGACCCGCGACTGCGCGAGGCGACGACATGAGGCGCATCGACGAGATCGGGACGACGAAGGCCGGCCGGCTGGTCCGCCGGACGCCGAGACGCAGCACAGGACTCATCGCCGGCGGATTACTGACCACCACTCTCGTCGCCGTTGCGCTCATCTCACTGGTGTGGACGCCCCTCCCTCCGGGCAAGATGCAGATCACGCACAAGCTGCAGCCGCCGCTATCCTACGGTCTGCTCGGGACCGACCAATACGGACGCGACGTCTTATCCATGCTGATGGCCGGAGCATGGAACTCGTTATCGATCGCCGCCGCGGCCGTCGCCATCGGCGCCTCGGCGGGGACTCTGATCGGGATGTTTGCCGCCGCCAGACGTGGTCTTGCGGAAGCATTCGTCATGCGCACGGCAGACGTGATCTTTGCCGTTCCGCCGATCTTGTCGGCCATGATGCTCGGCGCATTTCTCGGGACGGGACGGGGGACCGCGGTGATCGCCATCGCGGTGTTCATGGTCCCTGTCTTTGCACGTGTCGCCGCCGGCGCGGCACGGCAGGTCTGGTCGCGCAATTATGTCCTCGCCGCACGCGGCGCGGGCAAGGGCGACTTGCGCATCACCATCGAGCACGTGCTTCCCAACATCGCGAACCAGATCATCGTACAGGCGACGATCCAGCTCGGTCTCGCAATTCTGACCGAGGCGGGCCTGAGCTTCCTCGGGCTCGGGATGCCGCCGCCCGGACCGACATGGGGCCGCATGCTCGCCGACGCGCAGACCTATCTCGAAACCGCTCCATGGCTTGCGCTCCTCCCGGGTCTGGCCATAGCAACCGCAGTCCTCGGCTTCAACATGCTGGGTGATGGACTGCGCGACTTGTTCGATCCTCGAACCGAGGGGGGCTCATGAGGGACGAAACCCTACTTGCCGCCAACGGGTTGAACGTGTCGCTCCACGGGCGCGACGGCGCGGTGTCCTCGGCGTTGGACAATATCTCGTTCGATCTGCGACGGGGCGAGACCCTCGGAATAGTCGGGGAATCCGGGTCCGGAAAGTCCCTGCTCGCCCTCGCGATCATGGGCTTACTGCCCTCGGCGGCCAGTGCGGAGGGACGCATTGCCTTCGAGGGGCAAGATCTGCTGGCGCTCTCGGAGGACGAGATGTGCCAAGTGCGTGGAAACAGGATCGGCATGATCTTCCAGGAACCGGCGACGGCCCTCAATCCAGCCATGACGGTTGGCGATCAAGTTGCGGAGGGTCTCGTCTGGCACCGGGGAATGAGCTGGCAGACCGCCCGTATTGAGGCTCTCCGACTACTAGACCGGGTGCGGATTCCGGACGCCCGCCGTCGGGCCGGAACCTATCCGCACGAGATGTCCGGCGGGCAGCGCCAGCGTGTCGGCATCGCGATCGCCCTTGCGCTAGAACCTGCCTTGCTGATCGCGGACGAGCCCACGACAGCTCTGGACGTCACCGTGCAGGCGGAGATCCTCGACATCCTTGATGAACTCGTGCGCGAGCAGGGCATGGCGCTTATCTTCGTCAGCCACGACCTCGGCGTCGTCGCAAGGATCTGCGAGCGCATGATCGTGATGTATGCAGGACGGATCATGGAGGAGGGAGCGACCCATGCGGTTCTCGCCGATCCCTTCAATCCGTACACGCGCAGTCTTATGCACGCCGTCCCGCATCGTCTCGAAAGAGGACAGCGCCTCGCCGCCATTCCGGGAGCAGTGCCACGCGTCGCTCATCTTCCGCGCGGCTGCGCCTTTTCCGATCGGTGCCCGGAGCGTGAGGCGCGGTGCCATGAGGTGGACCCGCCCTGGATCTCCTTGCCGGTGGGAAGGGGAAGCCGCTGCATCCATGACCCAGGCCGGGGGACGTCCCGATGAAAGCCCCCCTTCTCGACGTGCAAGAAGTGACGCGTGACTACATCTCACACGCCGTGTTTTCCGCGCCACATCGCCACCGTGCGCTTGACGCCGTGTCGCTCCGGATGGAACCCGCGAGCATCTTCGGTCTGGTCGGTGAATCCGGCTCCGGGAAATCGACGCTCGCACGCATCGTTGCGGCGCTCGATCGGCCGACGTCCGGCAAGGTCGTGTTCGACGGCGATGACCTCTTCGCTTTGCCTACTCGCCAGCTTATGCACCGGCGCAGCGCATTCCAGATGGTATTCCAGGACCCGTTCGGATCCCTGGACCCACGCCAGCGGATCGGCAAGACCGTGGCCGAGCCGCTTCATGCCTTGCCGGGACATCTCGGTCGTGGGCAGATTGAGGACAGGGTGGCCGAAGTGCTCGAGGGTGTCGGACTGTCCGTCGACCATATGCGCCGCTATCCGCATGAATTCTCCGGTGGGCAACGCCAGCGCATCGCGATAGCCCGGGCGCTGGTGACTGAACCGAGGTTGGTCATCGCCGACGAGCCCGTCTCCGCGCTCGATCTATCGGTTCAGGCCCAGATACTCAATCTCATGATGGATCTGCGCGAGCGCCGCGGCGTTGCGTTCCTCTTCATCAGCCACAATCTCGCAGCGGTTGATTGCATCGCGGACACCGTGGGCGTGATGTGTGGCGGCCGGATCGTGGAGACGGGGCCGGCCGACGAGGTCTTTCGGACGCCACGCCATCCCTATTCGCAAGCTCTGGCGGCCGCCGAACCGAGTGTCCGAGCGCTCCCTCGATTGAAGCCACAGGCCCGAGCGCCGCTCGGCGCGCCGGCAGGAGAAAACGGCTGCGCGTTCCAAACAAGGTGTCCGTTTGCTATTGAACGATGCGCGGCGGAACGACCGGAATTGCTTCCGGCGTCACCCGGACGCTCCGTCGCCTGCCATCGCCCGGGTTTCGACAGACCCTAATGCTGAACCGGCGGCATCCGCAATGGCAGGGGCCGCCGGCAGCGTGATCATCAGCCGGCCGCCTTCAGCCGACCCTTCGCAGCCAGACGTGCGCGGATCGACTCGACGTCTGCCCGCGGCGTCGCCGCAAACAGCGTCTTCGTGTAGTCATGCTGCGGGTCGGAAAACACCGCATCGCGCGTGCCGTATTCGACGGCCTCACCGAAATACATCACCATCACTTCGTCGGCGATGTAGCGAACCACCGAAAGGTCGTGGCTGATGAAGACGTAGGTCAGCCCGAACTCGTCCTGCAGGTCTGCGAGGAGATTGAGGACCTGCGCCTGGACGGAAAGGTCGAGGGCCGATACCGGCTCATCGAGGACGAGAAGCTTCGGATTGAGCATCAAGGCGCGGGCAATCGCAATGCGTTGGCGCTGACCGCCGGAGAACATATGCGGATACCGGTTGTAGTGCTCCGGGCCGAGACCAACTTTGACCAGCATCTCGGTCGCCCGCTCCCGCCGCTCGGCCGCCGACATGCCGGTATTGATCAGCAGTGGTTCACCGAGGACATCTCCGATCTTCTGACGAGGGTTGAGCGATCCGTAAGGGTTCTGGAAGACGATCTGCACCTTCCGGCGCATCTCGGGGGTCAGGTGTCCCGGCCGGGTGTCGACCTTGTTGCCATCGATAAAGAGCTCGCCTGAGGTCGGTTCGTCGATGAAGGTCAGGATGCGGGCGAGAGTCGACTTGCCGCAACCGCTTTCGCCGACGATCGCCAGCGTCTTTCCGGTCTCCAGAGAGAAGGATACCCCCTTCACTGCATGAACGATCTTTTCCGGTTTGAAGAGGCCAGTCGGCACATGATAGTCGCGCTTGATGTCGCGGATCTCGAGCATCGGCCTGGTCTTTTCCTGCGTAGCGCTCATGCGTCTTCTCCCGCGGCTTCCGCTCCGGTCATGAAGTCGGAAACCGTCGTCAGGCGGTCACCGGTTGCGTTTTCCGGCAGCGCGGAAAGCAACGCTCTGGTGTAGTTGCTCTTCGGCGACTCGAAGAGCGACAGAACGTCGGCTTCTTCCATCTTGCGACCCTTGTACTGGACGATCACTCGATCGGCCGTCTCGGCCACCACACCCATGTCGTGGGTGATCATGATGAGTCCCATGCCGTTCTTCGCCTGCAGCGACATCAGGAGGTCGAGAATCTGTTTCTGGATGGTGACGTCGAGCGCTGTGGTCGGTTCGTCGGCGATCAGAAGCTTCGGATTGCAGGCGATTGCCATGGCGATCATCACGCGCTGGCACTGACCACCGGACATCTGGTGCGGGAAATGGCCGAGCCGTTCTTCCGGATTGGGAAGCCCGACCTGGCGGAGAAGTTCCACCGCTCGCGTTCGGCGCGTCTTCCTGTCCATTCCCATATGCACGCGAAGGACTTCCTCGATCTGGAAGCCGACCGTGAAACACGGATTGAGGCTTGCGACCGGCTCCTGGAAGATCATCGCGATGTCCTTGCCGATCAGCTCTCTGCGGGCCGCTGGCGATAGGTTCTGGATGTCGCGCCCCTGAAACAGCATTCGATCGGCGGTGATCTTCGCCGTCCAGGGCAAAAGCCCCATAACGGCCAGCATGGAAACCGACTTTCCCGAGCCGGATTCACCGACGATCGCCAGCACTTCACCGGCATCGACCGAGAGCGATACGCCGTCGACGGCCTTGAACCACCCCGTTGCGGTTTCGAACTCGACCGTCAGATTCTGGATTTCGAGCAGGGCCATGTCACGACCTCTTCATCTTCGGATCGAGTGCGTCGCGCAGGCCGTCGCCCATCAGGTTGATCGCCAGCACGGTGATGAGGATTGCAAGACCGGGGAAGGTGACGACCCACCAGGCGCGAAGGATGAATTCGCGCGCTTCGGCGAGCATCGTTCCCCATTCTGGCGCCGGCGGCTGGGCGCCCATGCCCAGGAAGCCGAGCGCTGCCGCATCGAGGATGGCATTGGAGAAAGACAGTGTCCCCTGAACGATCAAAGGCGCCATGCAGTTCGGAAGGATGGTCCGGAACATGAGCCGTAGCGGGCTGGCGCCCGCAAGGCGGGACGCCGTGACGTAGTCGCGACCTTTCTCGCTCATGACCGCCGCGCGCGTAAGACGCACGAAGTGCGGCTGCAAGACGAGCGCGATGGCGATCATGCCGTTGGTCAGGCCCGGTCCCAGGATCGCGACCAGCACGAGCGCGAGCAGAAGGGACGGGAAGGCGAGGATAATGTCCATCAGGCGCATGATGATGGTGTCGACCCAACCGCGGTAATAACCTGCGAAGACCCCGATCAGGACGCCTGACGACAACGACAGCGTGGTCACGAAGACGCCGATGAACAACGAATACTGCGCGCCGTAGAGAAGACGGGAAAGGATGTCGCGGCCGACAGGATCGGTGCCGAGCAGATAGGTGCCGCGGCCGCCCTCTACCCATGCCGGCGGAAGAAGCACCGCGTCGCGGTACTGCTCAAAAGGAGAATGCGGGGCGATAAACGGCGCAAAGACGGCGACGATCACCAACAGGAGAAAGACGAAGAGCCCGATGACGGCGCCGCGGTTTTCGGAAAAGTAGAACCAGAATTCCTTGAGCATCTTCCGCCGCAGCGCGGCGGTCGAGAGGACCTCCGGAGAGTTGTCGATATCGTTGATGGTATCGGCCATGGGATTTTCTCCTTCTAGTGCCGGATACGAGGGTTGATCAGGCCGTAAAGCAGATCAACGATGAGATTGACGATCATGATGATGGCCGCGATCAGCAAGAGGCCACCTTGGATGACCGGGTAGTCACGGCGGAAGACGGAATCGACCATCCATTTGCCGATCCCCGGCCAGGAGAAGATCGTTTCGGTCAGGATTGCTCCCGCGAGCATGACGCCGATCTGCAGGCCGATCGTCGTGATGACTGGGATCATGGCGTTTCGCAGCGCATGGACCCCGATCACCCTGAACGGCGAGAGTCCCTTTGCGCGCGCTGTGCGCACGTAATCTTCGGAGAGCACCTCCAGCATCGCCGAGCGCGTCTGCCGCGCGATCACCGCAAGCGGTATCGTCGCGAGCACGATCGACGGCAGCACAAGATGACTGAGCGCGGAAAGGAAGGCGCCTTTCTGGTCCGACAAGAGGGAGTCGATCAGCATGAAACCGGTAACGGGCGGGAAGAAATACATCAGCGAGATGCGGCCAGAGACCGGCGTCCATTGGAGGATACCAGAAAACAGGATGATCAGCAGCAGCCCCCACCAGAAGATCGGCATGGAATACCCGACAAGCGCGATTCCCATGAGGGTCTGGTCGAAGAATGAACCTCGCTTGATTGCCGCAAAGACACCCGCCGGGATACCGAGGATGACGGCGATGACGATCGCGCACAACGACAGTTCAACCGTGGCAGGAAAGAGAGAGAGGAACTGCTCGAGGATAGGCGTCTTCGAGACGATAGAAGTACCGAAATCGCCGGTGACGATCCCACCGAGATAATCGAGATACTGTACGACGAGCGGCCTATCCAGGCCGAGGTGCGCGCTGATTTCGGCGTGGCGCTCCGGCGACATCACCCGCTCGCCGGAAAGCAGCGCAACGGGATCGCCCGGCAACAGCCGGATGAACGAAAAGGCGATGATCGAAACCCCGATGAAGGTCGGGATCAACACGGCTAGGCGCCGCAAAAGGAAGCTGAACATAGGGAACCTGTCGCTGTGTCTGCGGAAGATCTGATTGACGGATACGCATCCGGAACGGCCAGACCTCAGCCGCCAAGCATGACCTGCTTCAATTGGGTGCTCTATTAGTACGAATGCCGCGGGAGACGCAACGCATCCCGCGGCAAAAGTTCTAATATACGCCTTTACTCGGCGATATCGACGTTCTCGAAGGTGAAATCACCAAGCGGGCTCTGTACGAAGCCGCTGACTTCCTTGCGCATCGGCACAACCGACAGCGAGTGGTCGAGCGTGGCCCACGGCGCTTCGCGCTTGAAGACGACCTGAGCCTCTTCATAAAGCTTCGTCCGCTCGGCCTGATCGGACGTCACCTTCGCCTTCTTCACAAGCTCGTCGAACTCCTTGTTGCACCACTGGGCACGGTTGTTGCCGCCGACGGCGTCGCAGCCGAGCAGGGTGTCGAGGAAGTTGTCCGGATCGCCATTGTCGCCGGTCCAGCCGAGCATGACGGCGCCGTCACGATCCTTCGCCTTGGAGCGGTCGAGATACTCGGCCCACTCGTAGGACACGATTTCGGCTTTCACCCCGATCTTTGCAAAATCGTCCTGGATGATTTCGGCAGCACGGCGCGCATTCAGCATGTAGGGACGCGAAACCGGCATCGCCCACAGCTTCATGGACAGGTCCTTGACGCCGGCTTCTTCGAGCATCTTCTTGGCGGCGTCGAGATCGTAGGTGTCGTCTTCGACCTTATCATTATAGGACCACATGGTCGGCGGAATGGGGTTCTTCGCCGGCGTCGCCATGCCCTGGAAGATGGCGTCGACGATCGCCTGCTTGTTAATCGCCTTGTTGAGTGCCTTGCGGACCTCGACCTTGTCGAACGGTGCCTGGGTCGTGTTGTAGGCGACGTAGGCGACGTTGAGGCCTTCCTGTTCCATGACCGTGAGGGCCGGATCGGACTTCATGGTTTCGACATCGGCGGCATTCGGATAGGGCATCAGGTGGCATTCGCCGGCCTTCAGCTTCTGATAGCGCACTGCTGCATCGGTCGTGATCGCGAAGACGAGGTCATCGATCTTCGGAGCTCCGCCCCAGTAGTCGGCATTCTTCTTGTAGCGGATGACGGCGTCCTGCTGGTAACCGACGAAGACGAACGGTCCGGTTCCGACCGGCATCTGGTTCAGCTGTTCCTTCTTGCCGGCAGCGTCCAGGCTATCGGCATATTCCTTCGAAACGATCGAAGCGAAAGGCATTGCGAGATTGGCGAGGAACGGCGCTTCCGGGCGATTGAGGACGAACTTGACCGTCAGGTCGTCGACCTTTTCGACCGCCTTGATCAGATCCGGGAAGCCCATGCCTGCCGCATATTCCCATGCAGCACCGGCAACATACTGGTTCCAGGGATTGCTCTTGTTGATCTGGCGATCGATCGAGAAGACGACATCGTCCGCGTTCAGAGTGCGGGTCGGCGTGAAGAAGTCCGTCGTATGGAACTTGACATCCTTGCGCAGCTTGAAGACGTATTCTTTACCGTCCTCGGAGACCGTCCAGCTCTCGGCGAGACCCGCGACCGGCTTGGTCGTACCAGGTTCGAATTCCAGCAGTCGGCTGTAGACCGGATGCGCAGAGGCATCGAATGTGGTGCCGGCCGTGTAAAGACCGGGGTCGAAGCCTTCCGGAGAACCTTCGGAGCAATAGACGAAGGTCTTGGCGCTCGCGGCACTGGCGAAGAAGGTCGCCGAAAGCAGTGCAGCAGCGATACCCAGTTTGTACTTCATAGTGTGTCTCCCAATTGAGGACCGGACCACCGGCCCGAGTTGTTTCAACGGCTCGCGCCACCCGCGAGGGCTGGCCACATTCTCCGAACTCTTACACACACGCGTTCGCCACCTCGCCGCGAGAAAACCCGAGGCGGTCTCTTCCAAAATCAAGGCTACACCGACGGCCGGCTGCGCTGATCGAAGAAACTGAGAAGGGGAGAATTTTGTTCGGGTCGAGCCGATCGTCATTCGTGTTTTCTTGAATTGGCACGATTTTAGTATTTTTCTACCACCAAAGCGGTATGGGGCGCAGCATAGCGATTACAAACCGCTTGTCGAGCCGATGACACGAACTTGCCGCAAAAATGTGATCGAAACCGCGAATGAGGCGTTTTTTGGCAGTTTTGAGGTCGCTTTTTGGACGAGACCACCGACAGTTGGTCTGACCTGCTGGAGATTGGAACTCTAGCCTTCTTGGTGCCGGTGTCTTAAGCCGGGTGCCGGGAGATCGGAAATGTACACGCTTCAGACCATCGAGACCTTTGCGCAAGAAATCCGGAAAAGCCGTTTTCAGGCTGTCTCTGGTCCGATCACGAGCGAGGCGGCGGCCAAGAATTTCATCGAAGTCCACTCGGAATCGTCCGCCGGCCACAACTGCTGGGCTTGGCGTGTCGGCGCGGTATACCGATTCAATGACGACGGTGAGCCGAGCGGTACCGCCGGCAAACCGATCCTGCAGGCGATCGACGGACAGTCGCTGGACAACGTGGCCGTCGTTGTCAGCCGCTGGTTTGGCGGCATCCTGCTCGGCACTGGCGGCCTGATCCGCGCATACGGAGGAACTGCAGCGGCTTGCCTTCGCGCTGCGCCAAAGAGCCTCGTCGTCCCGCGAGTACCCGCACAAGTACGGGCCGGCTTTGCCGACCTGGCTATTGTCAAGACGCGCCTGCTTTCTGTGCCCTACCTCAGCATTGAGGACGAGGTGTTCACGGCCGAAGGCGCCGAGCTCACGCTTGCCCTTCCTGAGCGCGAGATCACGAACGTTCGCCGACTCGTTGGCGATGTGACGAGCGGCCGCTCGATCCTTCTCGTATCAACCTAGATCGTCGGGGCCACCACAGCAGCTACTGCAACAGTCGGGACATGCCTTCGCTCATGTGTCCCTCACCTCCGGCCACCGCTGCGTCTTCCGCCGAGAGGGGATCGCTCAGTCCGGTCGCGACCACAGAAACCCTGAACTTTCCGGCAAGGCTCTGGTCAAAGATTGCACCCACGACGATGTTGGCGTCGTGGTAGACTTCGTCGCGGATGCGGGTGGCAGCCTCGTCCACTTCGAACAGGGTCATGTCGGTGCCGCCGGAGATCGAAATCAGCACGCCGCGGGCACCCTTCATCGAGACTTCGTCGAGCAGAGGGTTCGAGATTGCCGCTTCCGCCGCCTTCATGGCGCGGGCCTCACCGGAGGCTTCGCCCGTTCCCATCATGGCGCGCCCCATGTCGCGCATCACCGTCTTCACGTCGGCGAAATCGAGATTGATCAGGCCTTCCTTGACGATCAGGTCGGTGATGCATCCGACGCCGGAATAGAGCACCCGGTCGGCCATCGAGAATGCATCGGCAAAGGTGGTCTTGGCGTCTGCGACGCGGAAGAGATTCTGGTTCGGAATGACGATGACGGTATCGGTGCTTTCCCGCAGGCGTTCGATGCCTGCCTCCGCCGCCTGCATGCGCCGCCGCCCCTCGAAGGTAAAGGGTTTGGTGACAACCCCGACGGTCAAAATGCCGGCCCGGCGCGCCGCCTCCGCGATGACGGGCGCAGCACCGGTTCCCGTGCCGCCACCCATGCCAGCCGTCACAAAGCACATATGTGTGCCGGCCAGATGGTCCATGATCTCGTCGATCGACTCCTCGGCTGCGGCACGTCCAACCTCGGGCAAGGAGCCGGCGCCGAGCCCCTGCGTCACTGTCGCGCCCAGCTGGATGATCCGCGCGGCCTTAGACATCGTCAAAGCCTGGGCATCCGTATTGGCAACGATGAATTCCGCGCCCTCCAGCCCCTCGGCGATCATGTTGTTGACCGCGTTGCCGCCGCCGCCTCCGACACCGATGACCGCTATCTTGGGCCGCATCTCGGTAATCTCCGGTTTCCTGTTGTCCGTCATGCTCGTCTCCCGGAGCCGTTGAAGCCGCTCAGCGCTGCGCGCTGGCGGCCGGAATTGGTACTGTCCGGCCTCCGGCCGGCACGATGCGAATCACCGCACAAACTGTAACATTCGAAAAAGGGCATGAAGCAGGCGGAGCTGAATGTCCATCGTATCGGCCTGCCGACGGCCCACAGCGAAGCGAGACGGTGGTCGGCACTTGGTGGGAGGTCGGGTCACTGCACTAGTGCAGCGTTTCGCCTTCCGCCTCGTCGCGCAGGATCCGGAAGGCGTCATAGAGAGCCTCCACGAGGATATCGGTAAGCTCGTCGCCCCTGTTTTCGGCAATGAGAGCCTGCACGTCGAGATCCTGGCGGTAGTAGAAGTGATCGGCTTCGTTCGACATATCATTGTCCCCTTGAGGCCGGTCGACATCCCGGCTGACCCTTCGTCCGTAAGAAAATTCGCTTGCGCAAAGCTTGAGCCAAGCGGAAAGCGGCAGATCCGACGGCGCATCCGGCGGCGCTGACAGGTGCGAATCACCTATTGCTGATGTGAGAGATGTTATGAGGCGCCAGCATGACGGTGCCCCGCAGCACGTGACCGGCAACGCCTCCGACGATGCTCATGTGCACCGCCGACAGCTACATGGTCGAAGCGGGTTCTGTCTGATGGGTGGACCCGCGGTCATGCGCCGGCATCGTGACCTCCGTCGGGGCCGCCGACCGTGATCGCGAAGTCAGGCTGATCCTTGATGGTATTGCTCACCGTGCAGATTTCGCTTTCGGCAAGACGGGCAATTTCCTCTCTCGTCGCTTCAGCGAAATCACCGGCAATCCTGAACTCGATGTCGAAGCGCGCGATGCGCGAAGGCTCGCCCGGTGCCTTTGAGCCGGTGACATGCACGGTAACGGACGTCAGGCGATCCAGCATACCGAGCCTGCTCGCCGCGATGCGAGCGCTCATCGCCAGACATGCCGACAACGAAGCATAGAGCAGGTCGAGCGGATTGAAACCCGCCTCTGCGGCACCGGTCCTGACATCGATCACCCCGCCGGTCTCCGACACGATATGCGGAAAGCCAGTACGTCCCAGGGTGGCCGTCGCGCCCGTGGGTCGTACCTTGATCGTCGCGGCGCTGCTCATCCTGTTACACCTTTCACTTTGTCGGATCGTAAGGAGGTCTATAGCAGGCGTCCGAGCCACAAGGCATCAGCTCCCTCACCCGGAACCTGCAGTTCCGCGAAGCCCGCCCGCTTCCAGAAACGCGCTCCCTTGGCGTTGACTGGACTGACGCCGACATGTGCCGCACGAATGCCGCGCAAAGCCGCTGCGGTGATCCAGCAGTCCAGAAGCGCGGACCCGACGCCCCGACCCTGCAGCCTCGGCAGTACATTCATGTGCAGATGCGCAGGATAGTCCTTGCACACCGCCGCGGGGTCCGACCTTGGATGATGGACGAGATGCGCCAGACGTTGATCCGGCGTCCTTGTTGGACGATCCGTCTCATCGGGATCGGCATATCGTCGCCGCAAAGGCGGCCACCAGTTCCGCTCCAGGCGCTTCTCCCACGATGTGGTGTCTTCGGTGCCGACGACATAGCCGCCGACACCTTCCTCATCGACAACGACGAAGGCGAGACGCGGTTCCAACAAGACATAGGGCGCCGCGTATATATGGCCGATCAACTGTGGATCCGAATAGAGTCCCGATGCGTCACGACCGGAATCGCCCGTGGCGAGACAGATCCCGTAAACTGCGTCGAGATCATCCGCGCGCGCCGGACGGATAAGCACCATGCTCCCCCTCACCTTTCCGATGACATGACGGCTGAAAGTAGCCAGAATGCTAGGTGACTGGTCGTGGCACCACAAGGGCCGCTTCAAGCGGGTGGAGAATCTCGCTGATCCTTCGGTCACCCATCGTGGAAAGATGCGTTCCGCGCGGAACGGGACGTACCTTCTTGCCGCTCACCCGGCTGGCGTCAACGTGACGGAGGTGCCGGTGGCTGCAAGATTGAGTCCCAGTTGCCCGGTGACGCTGATCGTTTGAAGATGGATCGACCCGGACGTGCCGCCGACGAGAATGTTAGCTCCGACGCCCGCACCGACGGTCGCCTCGGCCGTGGCTCCCTGGTAGAGACCGCCGAGCGAGCCGAGATGATATCCGGCCGTGGGGGCAAAAACCGCCCAAACCAGCCGGCTGCGTGTCGTGAAGCCGACATCGATGCCCATCTTGCGCACGACGCCGACATAACGGTCGAGCGGCTCGCTCCCGATTGCGGACGTGAACACGCATTCCACGTCCTTGGCGGATCCCAGCACGTAGCCGACGCCACCGCCGATACTGCAGTCAAGGTAGCCGATCCGGACGCCGCCGGTCGGTCCGCTGTCGTGAAAGGTCGGCGCCGGCTCGGACCGAGCGATTGCATCTGCCGAGACTGCGGAACCCGCACTCGTCACAACCGGCAGCACGGCAAGAGCCACAGCAAGTGTCTTCTGCATCCCTGTTACTCCTTTGTTGGCTTCGATGCCGCAAGTGCGTCCCTGCCCGAAGCAGCGGGGCAGTGTTGGGGAACGCATGTGGCGAAAGAATGATCCGTTGAGGCGCGGCACCAGGTTGCACGAAGGAGTGAGGTCGGACGATAACCCTCCGGCCGGACGCATCCCGTCAGACGCGCAGGCCCGGCGCCTCCTGTCCGGTGCGTTCGACGTATTCGGCATACCCACCGCCGTATTGATGGATACCGTCCGGTGTGAGTTCCAGCACGCGATTGGAAAGCGCCGACAGGAACCGGCGATCGTGGGAGACGAACAGCATGGTGCCCTCGTAAGCCGAGAGTGCCTTGATCAGCATCTCCTTCGTATCGAGATCGAGGTGGTTGGTTGGCTCGTCGAGAACGAGGAAGTTCGGCGGATCGAACAGCATCGCGGCCATCACAAGCCTCGCCTTTTCCCCACCGGAGAGCACCCGGCACCGCTTCTCGATGTCATCGCCCGAAAAGCCGAAACAGCCGGCGAGCGCCCGGAGCGGCGCCTGCCCGGCCTTTGGAAAGCGCTCCTCCAGCCATTGCAGTATGGTGCTGTCGCCATCGAGCAGGTCCATGGCGTGCTGGGCGAAATAGCCAAGCTTGACGCCAGCGCCGAGCGAAACATTCCCCTTGTCCGGTGCGGTGGTGCCGGTGACCAGCTTGAGCAATGTCGACTTGCCGGCGCCGTTGATGCCCATGATGCACCAGCGTTCGCGTCGCCGCACCATGAAATCGAGACCGTCATAGATCGTCCGGCTACCATAGGTCTTGTGGACGTTCTTGAGATTGACCACGTCTTCGCCGGAGCGTGGCGCCGGCAGGAATTCGAATGCGACGGTCTGTCGCCGGCGCGGCGGCTCGACGCGGTCGATCTTTTCAAGCTTCTTCACCCGGCTCTGAACCTGCGAGGCGTGGGAGGCGCGGGCCTTGAAGCGCTCGATGAACTTGATCTCCTTGGCCAGCATCGCCTGCTGGCGTTCGAACTGTGCCTGCTGCTGCCTCTCGTTCAACGCCCGCTGTTCTTCATAGAAACCGTAATCGCCGGTATAGGTCGTCAGCGTGCCCCCGTCGATCTCGATGATCTTGGTAACGATCCGGTTCATGAACTCCCGGTCATGGGAGGTCATCAACAGCGCGCCATCATAGTCTTTGAGGAATTCTTCCAGCCAGATAAGGCTTTCGAGATCGAGATGGTTGCTCGGCTCGTCGAGCAGCATGACGTCCGGGCGCATCAAAAGGATACGGGCAAGCGCCACGCGCATCTTCCAGCCGCCTGACAGATTGGCGACGTCACCGTCCATCATCTCCTGGCTGAAGCTCAGTCCCGCCAGAACCTCGCGGGCGCGCCCCTCCAGCGCATAACCATCGAGTTCCTCGTAGCGCGCCTGCACCTCGCCATAGCGCTCGATGATCGCGTCCATTTCATCCATGCGGCCCGGATCCGACATCGCCGCCTCCAGTTGGCGAAGCTCCGAAGCCACGGCGCTGACCGGCCCTGCCCCTTCCATCACCTCGGCAACGGCCGACCGTCCGGTCATCTCGCCGACGTCCTGGTCGAAATAGCCGATCGTAACACCCTTCTCGACGGAGACCTGCCCCTCGTCAGGCAGTTCCTCGCCGGTGATCATCCGAAAGAGCGTCGTCTTCCCCGCCCCGTTCGGCCCGACAAGTCCGATCTTCTCGCCGCGGTTCAACGCTGCCGAGGCGTCGATGTAAAGGATGCGGTGGCTGTTGGATTTGCTGATATTGTCGATACGGATCATTGGGGAGAACAGGCCTGGTTGGTTGCGGGCACCCGTATGGCACGGGCAGGCGCAACTGTCACGCAGACGGACGCAACCTGATCACTGTCGCGGCGATAGCGCCGGGCGAGATCATCGATCACGAGGTGCGTGTCAGGCGAGCCAAACGGATACTTGGTAAATCTGGGAGAACCAACCAGAATCGGAACCCAGCTTGGAAGAACCCAGCCTACTGCCTTGTTGCTCGATGGCGGAGAGGGTGTCTTTAGAAATTCCGTTTTTCCGTGAAAAACGTTGTCAAAGGATGTAAACGCATCCCGTTGAAATATCTTGCGGATTTCCAATTTCCATTGAAAATAGATACTTGCTAGCGGCGACCGGAAATAGGACCGGAAATAGGACCGGAGCCGCTGGTCCCTTTTGAACGGAATGGATTGAAGGAACGAAACGTGGCCCCCCGATTGCTGAACAAACTCACCCCGCTTGCAGTCAAGAACGCGCCTGTCGGTCGCCATGGCGACGGTGGCGGCCTCTATTTGCTCGTTCGGCCTGACGGCCGGCGATCCTGGCTGCTACGTTTCGTTCTCAACGGCCGTCAGCGCGACATGGGGCTTGGCACGGCCGCTGGCCCGGATGCCGTCAGCCTCAAGGACGCGCGCTCGGCCGCAGCCGAAGCGCGCAAGCTGCTCGACGCCGGCATCGACCCGATAGTCATGCGCGGCAAGAAACTGGAAGAGGCGAAGGCTGATCTCGCGAAGCCGACATTTGAAGAGTTCGCGAAGGCCTTCATCGACACGAAGGCGACCGCGCTGCGGAATGAAAAGCACATCGATCAATGGCGCATGACGGTCGGGCCGGCCTATTGCAAGAACATTCAAAAAAAACGGCTGGACGAGATCGACACGGAAGACGCGCTTGCGATCCTATCGCCGGTGTGGACGGTGAAATCTGAAACCGCCGCCCGCATTCGCGGCCGGCTTGAAGCGATCCTCGACGCGGCCAAAGCGAAGGGCCTGCGGAGCGGTGAAAATCCATTCCGGCTGCGCGGGCACCTCGAATTTCTTCTTCCGAAGCGGAAGCGGCTCCAACGCGGCCATCATGCAGCGATGGATTACAAGGCCATGCCGGGCTTCTGGCCGACGCTCGCCGCGCTCGATAGCCTCAGCGCGCAGGCGCTTAGGTTCACGATCCTCACGGCCGCACGCAGTGGCGAGACGCGCGGGGCGACATGGGGCGAGATCGACCTTGACGAGAAGCTATGGACCGTGCCGGCGGAACGGATGAAGGCTGGCAAGGCGCATCAGGTGCCGCTGTCGGATGAAGCTGTCGCGGTCCTGCGGAATGTCCTGCCGCTCGCACCAGAAGGCAAGGAACAGGCATCGGCCCTCGTCTTCCCGTCGAGAAAGCGGACCCCGCTCTCGGATATGGCCTTGAGCATGTGCTTGCGAGGCGTTGTCGAAGGTCCGACCGTGCACGGCTTCCGTTCCACCTTCCGCGACTGGTGCGGCGACATGACCGCATATCCGCGCGAGGTTGCGGAGGCAGCGCTTGCGCATACTGTGCGCGGCGTCGAGGGCGCCTACAGACGCGGCGCGGCGCTTGAGAAGCGTCGCGCACTGATGAGCGATTGGGCCGCATATGTGACAGGCACGACAGCAAGCAACGTGGTGCAGTTTCCGAAGTCTGCATAACGCGCATATAGAATTCCAACGAACAGAATACTGAATGAGCGGCGCTGAATTGCGCCGCTTTTCGTTTTTTGACTTGCATTTTCGCGATTTTCGCTAATACGATTTAGATACTTCGGCACCGTAGCCGTCGATTTGATGGAGAAAATTCAATGAAAACCGTCACTCGACGCGCAGGTGCAATATGGACCCCGAAGAAATCATCGCTTCCGAGAAGGACGGCACCCTTCTCCTGACCGTCGCGGAGGCTGCGCGGCAGCTTCGCGTATCTCGGCCTACTCTTTATAAAATGTTCAGGCAGGGCCTCCTGCCGAAGCGCCGTTTGCTCGGCCGGACGCTCGTTGCGCGGGCCGACCTTGAGCGCCTCATCGCTTCGATCGCGGAGGCCGCCTGATATGACGGCCGCCCTCTCCCATCCTGATCGCATCGCCCTGCTCGCCGCCGCCTTCGCGCGGCGGCGCGGCCTCTTGCGGCTGATCTTGCCGAATAGGATCGGCCAGGCGCTTCGCCGCCGCGTCCAGCGGAGGGCGTGATGGCTGTCGTTCCGCTTCCCGCAACATATCGCCTCGCGCGCTGGCTTGACCGCGAGGCCCTTCGCATCCGTGCAGGCGTGAAGAATGCAACGATCGAGAACGCGGCGAACAGCACCTATCGCGCCGCGAGGTCGCGCGGCTGCGACGACGCAGCCGCTACCGCCGATGCCGAACAGGTAATCGCCTATCTGCAAGCACGGATCGCGCAGCTTGATGATCTGCTGTCGTCGCCCCTGCCTTATGACATCGGGCGGGTGCACAATGGCTAAACCCATCATCCTCAATCGCGAAGTCCGCGACGGCTACGCGGTCAAGGTCGATCAGCATGGCGTCATCTGGCGTTCGAGCAATCCATCTGAACGGCCACGCGAAGACCGGCAGGGCTTCAATCTTAACCTTGAACGCATCCGCTCCACTGAACGGCTCATTCTCGGCCGGCATGAAGGCCCTTGCTATACCCGCGAACGCGCCTTCGCCTACGCCACTGTCGCCGCCAATGCTCTGACGATGGCGCGCGTTGTGCGCGGCTGGTCAATCAACAATCAGCGCGCCCTCGAATGGATTACGAAGTGGTGTCCTTGCATCATCGCGGAGGAAGCCGAAACGCTCGTTTCCCGCATTGCCAGCCGGCCGCGCGGTATGACCGCGCGCCGGGCGGGATCGCTTCTCAATGTCTCCTCCGAAGAGATCGAGCGGTATGGGCTTCGGACGCTCGCCCCGGCCGACAAAAGCGCCGCACAGATCACGCGCGACAAGAAGGCAAGGAAGAACAAGATGGACCGCGAGCGTATTGCCGCCGAGCGCCGGGCGAAGGGCGTGAAGCCTATCGAGGAAGTCTCGGCAGGATCGGTCGCCGCATTCTGTCGGAAGCACGGCATCCATAGATCGAGCTTCCGTAAAGCTGCGGAGCGCGGCGCGGAGGCGCTGCGCGCCTTCCTTGCGAAAAAGGGGATCGATGATCTTCCGGCCAACGTTGAAAAGTGGCCAGACCTGTCGGTCGGCAACCGTATTCCTACGGAATACAATACGGCTACACCTCTGGCCACTTTTACCGAGCGGGCCACTTTGGATGAGGGGAACCTTCACGCTTCGATCCTCCGCTTTCAGGGGCGCCTTGTCCCTCTGCTCCGCGCCACTGCAATCGCCACGGACGAAATCAACCGCAAGGTCACGCCTGTAGCCATCGCCGCAAGGCGGCTCACTTCGGCAGGAGCAAGGTGATGGCCTTGGTCGCCATCCCACCTTCGCCCGTGCCTCGCTGCACTGACGCCCCCACGCGCCCCGTCAGCCCCCCGCCATGCAAAGGATTTTTCCGCATCCCCCGCCCTCTGCGGGCGGCGCGGCCGCATGTTTCGAACAAATGTTGCCCTTGAAAAAGTGCGTTTCCATTTCCGAATGAGGCCCCGAAATGAGCATTCCTGAATACGCTTCCGCACCCGACATCGCCGCTCTCATCGGCGTCTCCGAGCGCCGCGTTCGCCAGATCGCCGCTGCGCTCAAGATCGAGCAGCAGAAGCGCGGTCAGTTTCCGG
The DNA here is from genome assembly GCF_048159625.1 of Ciceribacter azotifigens. Lineage (NCBI taxonomy): Bacteria > Pseudomonadati > Pseudomonadota > Alphaproteobacteria > Hyphomicrobiales > Rhizobiaceae > Ciceribacter > Ciceribacter azotifigens. The sequence goes on from NZ_JBLQTA010000005.1 coordinate 268,356, forward strand.
TCGCGAAGATCGTGCGGGCAGCGCTCCACATCGCCGGCCGGCAGCGCGAGCCAACCGCGCTTACCGAAGCAAGGGCGCGCGCGCACCATGCGCGCGCCGACCAGCTTGAACTGCGCATGGCGCAGGCCCGGCGCGAACTCATCCCGGCTGATGATTTTCTTGTCGTCTTCGATTTCACGATGCGCGCGCTCGTTGATGAGCTTGTCGCCATGCCGGCGCGCGTGACGCGCGACGTGCCGATGCGCCGCACGATTGAGGCCGAGGTCGAGGCGATCCGCAACCGCCTCGCGGCGCTGCTTCGGCGCAAAGACGCGGAGTTGCGCGGCAAGCAGATGAAGGGTGACGATGATGCGGATGAAGCGGCCTAAGCGGCGGCGCGTCACGGCGGCGCTGCTTCTGCGCCGCGCGGCGGCGCGCATCGCGCCACAGCAAACGATCCTCGCAGACAGGAGACAAAAGGCGATGACCACGAAGACCACGAAGACGAAGAAAACTTCCAAGCCGAGCCGGCCCGATCTAGTCGCGCGGATGATGGAGCACGCGGCCGAGCGTATTGAACCGCCGAAGCAAAAGTAACTCCCTCACACAGCGTCATAATCCTCGGCGTTGGAAAAGTATTGTTTAGATATTCCGCGCCGAGTGAGACAAAAAAATACGTCAGCATGTCCGTGTTTTATTGACAAAAACGCCGTTGACGCTGATCATTCTAATCGCCTGATCGCAAATATGCGTGGGTTTCGGTGCCGAGCCCGTGAAAAACGGTAGGACCGAACAAGACGAGCCTTCGGCGCGGTCAGGTCATAAAAGGACACCGACCGTCATGCCGAACTCTCTTCCCCCCGCCGAAATTAATCTGAGCACGATCCTGGCCGTCTGCGACGGCCACACCCGCGATGCAGTCCTCGCCCTGCTGGAACGCGGCGGCGACCTCACGCTTGCCGAGATCGCCGAGGTTGTCGGCCTCGACGCGAACGAACTCATCCGGCAGCTGGTTGGCTACCTGATTGCGGATGAAGCGCTGCGGCTGCTCCAAGCCGAAGCCGAAGAGAAGCGCGGGCGGGCAAACTGATGGACGCGCCTCTCACCGTCGCCTTGCCGGTCCAGCACCGCAGCGCGGCCATCCGCGCCGCATCGTTCCGCGAAGCCGACAACACAGTTGAAGTCTGCTTCACCACAGGCGCAGCGGTGCGCCGCGTCTCTTGGATCGATGGCGCATATGATGAAATCCTTGAGGTCACGCCCGCTGCCGTGAAGCTCGACCGCTTGAATGCGGGCGCGCCGTTCCTTGACACGCATGACAGCTACGACTTGAGCCGCGTGCTTGGCTCGGTCGTGCCGGGATCGGCCAGGATCGAGAAGGGCAAGGGATATGCCCGCGTTCAGCTTTCGGACGCGCCCGATGTCGCCTCGTCCGTCGCCAAGGTCAAGGAAGGCACCGTGCGCAACGTCTCGGTCGGCTATCGCGTCATCCGCGTCGAGAAATCCGAGGCTGCCAAGGGTGCCGTGCCCATCCACCGCGTCCTCGAATGGGAGCCAATGGAAATCAGCGCTGTGCCGATCCCGGCCGATCCCGGTGCGCAGGTGCGCGCCGCGAACACCGAACTTTTCCCCGTAATCATCGAAATCAAGGAGGGCCAGATGCCCACGAAGACCAATCCCGCCGCCGATCCGGCGGCCGTTGAAGCCGAGCGCACGCGCGCTGGCATCATCACCGACCTCGCAACCCGCGCCGGCCTGCCGGAAATGATCGCGCCCGCGATCCAGGCAGGCACGACGGTAGATGATTTCCGCGCAGCGCTGTTCGATCGCATGGTCGAAGACGAGCGTCGCGTCCACCCCGGCGGCCCCGGCCACCAGATCGGCGCGCCGGCAACGGTCGCCGATCACAGCTTCGACAATCGCCGTGCTGCCGCGATGGCCTCGGCGATCCTGCACCGCGTCGATCCCGTCGCATTCAGGCTCGAAGCCGGGGCCGAGGTGTTCATGTCGATGCCGCTCTTGGAGATCGCGAGGGCCGCCGTCGAAGGTCGCGGTGTCCGCACCGCCGGCATGTCGAAGATGCAGATCGCGGCTGCGGCGCTGGATCAGCGTTCGTTCGGCGGCCTGCACGGCACTTCCGACTTCCCGGCTGTCCTTGCCGGCGTCACTGGCAAGGTCTTGAGGATGGCATACGAAGCCGCGCCCCAAACTTTCCGCCCGCTCGTCCGCGTCACGACCGTGCCGGATTTCAAGGAACAGAGCCGCGTCAGCATCGGCGAAGCGCCCGCTCTGGAAGCGGTGAACGAGCACGGCGAATTCAAGCGCGGGACGATCGGCGAAGGCAAGGAAACCTTCCGCCTCGCGACCTACGGTAAGGTCATCGGCCTGACCCGTCAGAGCATTGTCAACGACGATCTCAGCGCATTCGACCGCCTGCCGCGCGCCTTCGGCGTCCAGGCCGCGCAGCTTGAGAGCGACGTGGTATGGGCGCAAATCCTCGCCAATCCGACGATGGGCGACGGCAAGGCGCTGTTCCACGCCGACCATAAAAATCTTGGAACCGACCTCGCGATCGGCGAAACGTCCGTCAGCGAAGCGCGCAAGGGCATGGGCTTGCAGACCGGCCTCGACGGTGCCACGGCGCTCAACCTGACGCCGGCCTACCTCATCGTGCCCAAGGCGCAGGAAACGGCCGCGCTCAAGTTCCTGACGACGGTGACGCCCGCGAAGACCGATGACGCCGTGCCGCGCGAGCTTCGCAACCTGACCGTCATCGCCGAGCCTCGCCTCGATCTTGGCATCCCGCGTTTCGGCATCGCGGGCGACGATGATGCGTATTATTTCGCGGCGTCGCCGGCCACGATCGACATTGTGGAGCTTGCGTATCTTGAAGGGCAACAGGGCGTTTTCACCGAGACGCGCATGGGCTTCGACATCGACGGGATCGAGATCAAGGCGCGCCTCGACGTGGCCGCCAAGGTGCTCGACTGGCGCGGCCTCTTCAAGACGCCGTTCGACGGCGCCTGATAACGGTTCGGCGGCGGGCCTAGTCCACCTGCCGCTTCGGCGGTCCGCCACCTGCGAGGCGGGCCGCCACCAGCGCCCGCCCGATTTGCGCCGGGCGGGCGCTTCCTCCCTTCATGAGGTGGCACGGTGGCAAACCACGTTTCTCAACTGCTAGTTCGCCTGATTGACGGCGTGTCCGGTCCCGCGCGTAAGGCTGCCGGCGCGCTCGCCGGCATCGGGCAGGCTGCAAACCGCGTCGGCGGCCTCGCTGGCCGGCTCAACGCAGCCGTAGAGCGCAATGCCGCCGCTATGGACAAAGCGCGCGGGCGCATGGTCGATGCCATGGCCGCCGGCTACGCCCTGCAACGAGCACTGTCCGCGCCGCTGGCCGCCTCGGCGAAGTTTGAAGATGTCCTTGAAAGCATCCGCCAGAAGACCGGCGGCTCGCAGGAAGCGATGGCCCGCCTCGGCGATCAGGTCCGCGCCGTGGCGCGGCAGACCAATCAGTCTGCCTCCGTCATGGCGGGCGCGTTCGACGCGCTTGTCGGTCTCGGGGCGAATGAGGCCGATGCAGCGGCGATGCTCAAGCCGATCGGCAAGGTCGCGACCGCATACAAAGCCAATATCGAGGAAGTCGCGCGCGCTTCGTATGCGGCGCTCGATAACTTGAAGGTGCCGGCCGATCAGCTTGCCCGCGCCCTCGACAGCATGGCGCAGGCAGGAAAGGCCGGCGCCTTCGAGTTGAAGGACATGGCCCAATACTTTCCGTCGCTCGGTGCTGCCTATGCCGGCCTCAATCAGAAGGGCGTGCCGGCGGTCGCCGACCTTGCCGCCGCGTTGCAGATCGCGCGCAAAGGTGCCGGCGATAGCGCGGAGGCGGCGACGAACCTGTCGAACGTCCTGCAGAAGATCAATGCACCGCAGACGCGGAAGGCATTCGCGAAGATGGGGATCAATCTTGAGCGCGAGCTTGCCGCCGCCGCCAAAAATGGTCTGACGCCGATCGAAGCCATCGCCGAGATCACAAACAAGGCGCTCAAGGGCAATCTCGGCAAGCTCGGCGACTTGTTTCAGGACGCCCAAGTGCAGAAGGGCTTGCGGCCTCTGATCCAAAATCTGGACGAATACAGGCGCATCCGCGCCGAAGCGCTGAATGCGCAGGGCGTGGTCGAGCAAGATTTCGCCGAGCGGCTCAAGACGGCGAGCGCCGTCATGGATCGCTTTTCGAATACGCTCGAAGACCTCAATCTCACCATCGGCAAGACGATCTTGCCCGCCATGCGGCGGATCGCCGACATGGCGACCGAACTGTCGGCAGCGATTTCGAGCTTTGCCAGCCAGTATCCCAATCTCACCCGCAACGTCATCATGGCGACGGCCGCGCTGGTCGGCTTCCGGGTCGCGATGGCGGGCCTGCGCTTCGCCGGGCTATTCGTGAAGGGCGGCGCGCTATCGCTGCTGGCGGCGACCTTCGGCCGGATTGCGACGGCAGGCTCCAAGATGGGTGCGGCCGTCAAGGCAACGTGGGCACTGCAAGCGGCGCTTGCCGGCGGGGCGAAGTACGGCGGCCTTGCGAAAGCCGCCGACGCCATGAAGGCGGTGGCTAGGATCGTTCCTGGCTTACGGTTGGTCGGCCCTGCGCTCGCCGCCATCGGCGGCGCGCTCGGCACGATCACGGCCCCGGTAGCGGCAGGCATCGCGGCCGTCGCCGCTGCTGGCTTCCTGATCTATAAATATTGGGACGCCGCATCCTCATACGTCGCAGGCTTCGCATCCGTCATCGGTGAGGCGCTTGCTCCTGCCCTTGAAACGGCCCGGCCGCTTCTGGAATGGCTCGCGCCGATCGGCGAGGTAATAGCGAAGGGATGGCAGGCGGCTACGTCCGCGCTATCCGCCTTCGGTGACTGGATCGCGTCCTTCTTCTCCCGCGAAGTTCTTTCCGACGCGCAGAAGCGCGAGTGGCGCAACGCTGGCGCGGAAGCCGCAACCGAAATGATCGAGGCAATCAAGGCGGTCTTCACCGGCCTTGTCGATTGGGCGGCCAGCATCGGATCACAGATCGCCGACGCCCTGCTCGGCAAGGTCAAGGGCGTCCTCGGGCAGATCAAGTCAATAGCGTCGAGCATCGGCAGTTATGTCGGCCTGGGCGGGGGCGATGATGCCCCGGCCGTAGACGGCAAGCGCGCTAGCGGCGGGCCGGTCTCTGCCGGCCGGTCGTATCTGGTCGGTGAGAAGGGACCGGAGATCATCACCCCTAGCCGATCCGGCTACGTGCATCCAAACGGCTCGGGTCCGGGCGGCACGTACAACATCGGCGTCAACGTTGGCGTGAAGATCGAGCGCGATCTGTCCAGCGCGATCGATGAGATCGAGCGCCAATTTTCCGAGAAGCTCCGCGCATCGCTGCGCGGCTTGCAGGCGGATTACGGGTTCGGGGCGACATGATGATCGAAGATTTCCGCAAGCTCGCTCCTCTGATGGACGGCTACATGACCCGCCTTCTAGACCGCCTGATGCAGAAGGCCCGCGCCGCCGGCAGCAACGTGGCCGAGGTCGATATCGGCCTGTCGCACGGCGCGCTCAAGCGCGCCGGCCTCTTCTTCGTCGGCAACGTCCAGCAGAACGAAGCCGACATGGACGATGCCGGCCTTGCCTTCGCATATGCATGGTCTCACGGCGAGCGCGAAGCGATGCGGCGCTGCATGGCCGCCATATCCTCGCCCGCAGCGAAAGGCCGCGAAGCCGATGTCATCGCCGCGCTGATGAAGGGCGCGAGCATTGAAGAAGCCCTTGCGAGGACGAATAGTGAGCCTGCCGCTCCGGTCACGGAGACGGCCCGCGTAGTCGCATTTCCGGCTCGGCGCGTCACAGACAGCGCCGACGATGAAACGCGAGCCAGCGAGGCTGTCTCGCCGATTGGTCCTAGAACAAACAGGAAGGGGGAGAAAAATGATTACTGACGCCGCCACGACTATTTTCCGCGCCATCGCCGCTTGCGCGCTGCTCGCGCTCGCCTCGTCGTCTTTCGCCGCCGAGCCGATCATCGGCGTCGCGTCCGTGATCGACGGCGATACGATCGAGGTCCACGGCCAGCGTATTCGCCTCAATGGGATCGACGCGCCGGAAAGCCGGCAGCTTTGCCTTGACGCTGCCGGCCGGCGCTACCGGTGCGGCCAGACGGCCGCCTTTGCGCTGGATGACTTCCTCGCTGCCCGCCGGCCGGTCTCCTGCGTCCAGATCGACCGCGACCGCTATGGCAGGATCGTGGCCGAATGCACGGCCGGCGGCATCAACGTCGAGGACTGGCTTGTGCGGGAAGGCCACGCGCTCGACTGGCCGCGCTACAGCAAGGGCGCCTACGCCGACGCCGAAGCCGAAGCACGCGCTGCCAAGCGCGGTATGTGGGCTGGATCGTTTCAGCGGCCCTGGGAGTGGCGCAAGGATCACGATGCTCCGATGATTTCCACCGAATAGCTGCGGGACTTCCTGGGGGTGGCCGATGGCATCCCTAACCAAGTCCTGATCCCCGCGCCCGCAGCTTCTTCTGTTTGAGGGGCCAATCAGGATTACCATCGGCACGAAGCGGGGGGGGTGCAAA